>NZ_JAKGAY010000007.1:0-138041 GCF_021532545.1 Halomonas sp. Cn5-12 | reverse complement strand
GTGAACGCACTCAAAACACCGGATACGCATCCGCCAGCCAAGGCGCTGACGGAAAGAGACGATCACACAACACGTCACGAACACATCAGCATGATATGCATTACCCGTTACGCCTGACGACCATAGCACGCGTGAACCACCTGATCCCATGCCGAACTCAGCAGTGAAACCGCTTAGCGCCGATGGTAGTGTGGGGTCTCCCCATGCGAGAGTAGGTCATCGTCAGGCACTTATACCGCAAAGAACCCAGCCAAACGGCTGGGTTTTTTGTTGTGCGCTCGATAAGCGCGCCATGACCCAAGCCCCGTGCACTGCCTGCTCGGGGCTTTTTGCTTTCTATAATGTATACAGCGATATGCACAAAGCTTCCTTGAAACGATCGTTTTAAGAAATTAAATAACAAGGAGTTACTAGGCTGTGGTGGCGGTAGGCGTGGTGAGCAACTAGTATGAGTGGGTACCTATTATTGAAGCACCATCTCAGGAGGAGAGGCGATATGAGTACCCCACTAATGAAGAAGCTTGCACTCGCATTACTAATGGCCATGATGATGGGAGGTTTGGCCGCTTGTGATAATCAAGGCCCAGCGGAAGAGGCTGGTGAGAATATCGATGAGAGCATGGAAGACGCTGGCGATAGCCTAGAAGAGATGGGTGAGAATATTGAAGAGTCCGCCGAGGACTAAGCGAGCCTGTCGCTTATCATGATGCTATCGAGTAGCTTGAAATTATATCGATACAAAAACAGCCGCTAAGAAGCGGCTGTTTTGTGTTTTAGGGCTTATTAACCTATGTAGCTAGGTTTATGCGCCTGGGTTTTGCTCAATACCCTGCAAATACCAAGGTGCTTGATCGCGCATGGCACGGGTCAAATGCCACGTTTCGTTAAACTCAGTTTGCTCACCATTCTCTTCCAAAATGCCGTGGAAAATAACGGTAGCTTCGGCGTGGCCGTCGTACTCATTAATATCGCCAAGCTCCGCAAACAGACGCACTACCTCTGTACGGTTATTGGCAGGCTGCTCGGCACGTTCTTGACGCAGCAGGTTGTAAAGCTCTGGCGTAACGTACTCTTGAATTTGGCTGAAATCGTTATTATCCCAAGCGCGCTGAAGCGTCATAAAATGCTCTTTTGCACCGCCGAGAAAACGCTCTTTATCAAACCAGTCCGGCGTGCTCTGCAAACCGCTTGCAAGGCTGCCAGGCGCTGCTGTGAAGTTACTGGCAGGTGTGTGCTGAGTCTCCTGGCGTTCACGCTGATAGCCAGCCGCGTTGGCAGATGCAGGACGTCGCTGCCGCATAAAGGCGCGGAAAGCGAAGATGGCAAGCGCTGCGATGCCAGCCATCAGCAGGAGATCCATCATGCGCAGTTCATCGAACGCGCCTCCAAAGAAAAGCGCCGCTAGCAGGCCGCCTGCCAGTAACCCACCCATCATACCGCCCATACCACCACGGCGAGCGGTGGCAGCACCTGCTCCCTGTTGCTGAGTGCCCTGCGCCTGTTGCTGTGCGGGTGTACTGGCTGGGCGGTCAGCGGAGCGCGAGACGCTGCCCATACTGCTGCCGCCGCCTAAACGGCGTGCTTCAGCGTGCTCAATTGCGGCGCTAAAGCCCATGACGCTCACCAGTAGCATGACAAAGAATTGCCTTAACATGTTGATTCTCCAATAAGGATGCAAAGGGTGCTTCACACTTCTGTGAGAAGCGCGTAGAAAGTAGTCAGGCGTCAGTTTACCGTGTAATGCCTCGCCTAGGTGATGGTGGGATTGACTATAAAGACAAAAAAAGGAGCAAAAAGTGCGTTTAGACCAGACTCAAAGCGTCCTATTAATGATCGACTTTCAAGCCGGTCTGCTGCCTGTGATTGAGGGCGGTGAGGCTGCCATAAAAGAGGCCGAGTGGCTGGCTGGCATTGCCAATACGTTGCAAGTGCCGGTATGGCTGACCGAGCAGTATCCTGAAAGGCTGGGTGGCACTGCGCCAACGCTGTTGGCGGGCTTAGGAGAGCATGAAGTATGGCAGAAGCTACACTTTAGCTCAGCAGAAGAGCCAGCCTTCAAAAAAGCGCTGGCAGCGCTTGGGCGTCAACAGGTGGTAATTTGCGGCACAGAGGCGCACATCTGCGTGCTGCAGAGCGCACTTGGTTTGTTAGAAGCTGGATATGACGTTTTTTGGCTAAGCGAAGCGACCGCCAGCCGCCGACCGGAAGAAGCACGCTTGGCTCGGGAGCGGGCTTGTGCAAACGGAGCGGTGGCAGTCACTGCCGATATGGTGGCCTATGAGTGGCTCTACCGCTGCGATACAGCCACTTTTAAAGATGTGCACAGGCGGTTTCTTAAGCCGCGAGCCGCCCAAAAAGTAAGGCTTTTCTGACCTTACCGATCGGTTTCCCGGCGTGTGAAGACGAGGGTATCGCCTTCCGAGGCCGCAGCATCAAAACGGTAACCCGCTACATCGAAGCCCGTGAGCGCTTCGGGCTCGTTGATTTGCTGGCGGATTATCCAGGCGCTCATTAAGCCGCGGGCTTTTTTGGCGTAGAAACTGATAATCTTAAAAGTGCCGTTCTTCTCGTCTTTAAAGACCGGGGTGATCACCCGTGCATCCAGCTTCTTGGCATCCAAGGCTTTGAAGTACTCGTTGGATGCTAAGTTGACCAACGCTTTCGAGCCGCTCTCTGCAATAGCGTGATTTAGCGCCGTGGTTAATGTGGGCTTCCAGTAAGCGTAAAGGTCCTTACCTGCGTCATTAGGCAGTTTGGTGCCCATCTCCAGCCGGTACGGCTGAATAAGATCCAGCGGGCGCAATAAGCCGTAAAGCCCCGACAAAATGCGTAAATGCTGCTGGGCAAACTGATTATCCGCATCGCTAAACGTCTCTGCTTCAAGGCCGGTGTATACGTCCCCCTGAAAGGCTTGAACAGCGGGCTTGGCATTTTCAAGCGAGAAGGGCGGCTGCCAATCGGCAAAGCGAGCCGCATTCAGTCCGGCCAGCTTATCGCTAATCCCCATGAGATCGCTTAGCTGCTGTGGTGAGTAGTCGCGCAAGATGTCGATCAACGGCTGGCTATAGTCGAGGAAGTCCGGTTGGGTGACGTTCTGAGTGGTGGAGGGTGTTTCAAAGTCCAGCGTTTTGGCGGGGGAAATAACGCTCAGCATGGCGTGCTCCTTATGCCGTGGCAAAAGAGAGTCGCTACCCGAAATGAGTAACGAAAATAGAGTAGGGAGAGAGATTATACCAAGCCTCGGCGGTGGCCGAGGCTATCGGCACGATAGGAGCCGTTAAGGGCAAGGATTGGGCATACGACGATGGATGTCGTCGATGGCGGTTAACACTTCCTCATCCAGCTTCAAGCTCTCGCTGGCCAAGTTGCTTTCCAACTGATCCATGGTGGTAGCACCAATGATATTGCTGGTAAGAAAGCTGCGCGAGTTAATAAACGCCAGTGCCATCTGCGCTGGGTCGAGCCCGTGCTCTTTGGCTAGGTTGACGTAAGCCTGCGTAGCGGCCTCTGCCTCCGGCGAGGTATAGCGCTTAAAGCGCTCATAGAGCGTCAAGCGGCCCTTTGGCGGTTGAGCACCGTTAAGATACTTGCCTGATAGCACGCCAAACCCCAGCGGTGAGTAAGCCAGCAGGCCCACATCTTCACGATGTGCAACTTCTGCTAAGCCCACTTCAAATGAACGGTTCAGCAGATTGTAGGGGTTTTGGATGGAGGCAACACGAGGCAGTCCTAGTTGATCAGAGAGCTGTAACATCCGCATGACGCCCCAAGGGGTATCATTTGAGAGCCCTACAGCGCGAATTTTACCTGCATCGACCAGCTCTTTAAGTGCGGAGAGCGTCTCTTCCAACGGAGTGGCGTCTTCCTGCTCAGCGTGGGTGTAGCCAAGTTTGCCGAAAAAGTTGGTGTTACGATCAGGCCAGTGCAACTGATACAGATCGACGTAATCCGTTTGCAGACGCTCAAGGCTGGTATCAATAGCTTGATGAAGGTGGTCCCGGCTCATTTTGGGGCCGCCGCGGATATGCTCCAAACCTGGGCCTGCCGCTTTGGTAGCGATGATGACATCGTCGCGAGCGCCCCGTGCTTTTAGCCAACTACCGATATAAGTCTCTGTTAACCCTTGTGTCTCTGCTTTTGGGGGAACTGGATACATCTCCGCCGTGTCGATAAAGTTAATACCGAACGCCACCGCGCGGTCGAGCTGTTCATGAGCCTCAGTTTCGCTGTTTTGCTCACCAAAGGTCATGGTGCCTAGACAGAGTCGGCTGACCTCAATTCCGGTTCTACCCAGTGGGCGCGTTTGCATGATTGTCTCCTCGCTAAGGCGAAAATGTGTCTGGAAAGGTGGCGATCCATATCGCCGATACCAGCCTGTGGGGGGCATGTTAGCGAGGGTCTACAAAAGCAGCAAATCAATAGGGTTGAGTCACGACGAAGGCAGGCGTATGCTTGCCAGCCCATCGACCGGCCAAGCGCCGGTTTATCGTATGGTTAGCCGTCGCGGAAGGTGAGATGGTTAGCCGAAGGTCTCAACAGATAGGCAGGGTGGTTTGCCATGCCGCAGGCATCATCATTGTTTACACGGTTAGAGTTTCGACTGGCCGAACAGTTGTTCCATACTCGTTGGTTACTACCGCGCTCACCGCGCACGCAGCGCCTTACCATGCGACTGTTTAAACGGTGTGCAGAAGCGGGGCACCCAGATGCGCAGTCTATTTACGGGCATATGCTGTTCCATCGCAGTTTATCTCCACAAGATAAAGCTCGTGGTGCGCGCTATGTGCTAGAAGCCGCCCAGGCGGGCGATGTAAAGTCGCAGTATCAGGTTGCGCAAATTCACGAGCACGGCTGTGTACAGTACCCCCGTCGTGAGGATTATGCGGTCACCTGGTATGCCCGTGCGGCACAGGCGGGGCACTACTTAGCGGCTGAGCGCCTGGCGCGTGCTTACCGAATCGGTGAGCTAGGCTTGGCGGTAGATCACGAGCAGGCCGATTACTGGCAGCGCATGGCAGAGCAACAGCCAGCAGTGGAGATGGCCGCCGCCTAAATCGTCAGTCAGGTTGCGATACGTAAAAGAGGAAGTCAGTGTCCGAGACGCTACCCACAGTGCTAGATATTGAAGCGTCCGGATTCGGGCGCGGCAGCTACCCGATTGAAGTTGGCATTGCGCGTGCTGACGGTAGCTGCTGCGCGTTTCTTATTCAGCCATTAGGTGAGTGGACCCATTGGGATCCAAAAGCCGAGCTACTGCACGGTATTTCTCGTGATCGGCTGATGAAAGAGGGCTACCCGGTGCGCCAAGTTGCCCAGTGGCTTAATGATGAACTGCGGGAGCTAGGTAAGGCTTATAGCGATAGTTGGGGCTACGATAATACCTGGCTGTCGTTACTGTTCCACCATGCTGGCATGCTGCCACGCTTTCGTCTGGAAGCGCTACGCATCCTGCTCAGCGAAGAGCAACAGGCGCTGTGGAGCGATACCAAAGAGGCGGTAGTGGCTGAGCGTGGCATCCACCGCCACCGTGCTGGGGAAGATGCTCGCTTGCTTCAGCTCACCTATCAGCGTACGCGCACGCTGACTACCAAAGTATAGATTTCCATTCTACTCTGCTCGTACTCAGCTTAGTTCTGCTTCTAAAGCGTCTAATAGCTGGCTGGGCGTCGGTGCATCAAGCAGCATGTCTCGTGTAGCTTGCGCCAGAAAGCCGTGGCTGACCGTGCTGTCTAAAAACGCCAGCAGTGGGGCGTAAAATCCATCGGTATCTAGCAGGCCCATCGGCTTGTCGTGTAGCCCCAAATAGCCCCAGGTCCAGATCTCAAACAACTCCTCAAACGTGCCAATGCCACCGGGCAAGGCGATAAAGGCGTCAGCGTTCGCCGCCATGGTGGCTTTACGTTCATGCATATTAGGCACGCGAATCAGCTCGGTTAAGCCGAAATGAGCCTGTTCACGCTCAACGAGATGGTCGGGCATAACGCCGATGACGCTGCCACCCGCGTTTAGTGCCGCATTGGCCAGTTCCCCCATTAGTCCGACGCGTGCGCCGCCGTATACCAAGGTGTGCCCGCGTTGCCCAAGAGCCGTGCCAAGCGTATGGGCGGCTTGGCGGAATGCTGGGCTGTTGCCCTCTCTTGAGCCGAGGTAAACACAGATGCGTGACATAGTCGGGGCGTCCTTATCGCAGAGGAGTTAAGGATGAATCAGCGGGAGGCATTGCAGGACATCTAGTCTAGGCAGCGCTGTACGTCGTAGTGTTCGTCCATCCACTGTCCAATCACATTGTTACCGCACAGATGATGGGCGTATTGAGTATGTAGGCAGCGCACCTGCTGCCAGTTGCTGATGCCGCCTACACCGCGTTCGGTGAGAACATCGGTGTAGCCCAGGCGTGCCACTTCTTCGCGCTGAGCCTCGCTCATAAAGCGCCAGCGGGCATCAACGTAATCGCGATGGCTCTGTTGGTAAGCGGCTAAGAAGTCAGGTTCTTCCTGCAGACGCTGTTCTAGCGACTTGATCACGCCGACGGCTTCAATGCGCGAAATCTCGATTTTAAGCAGGTCGGAGCAGAGCCAGTAAAGCGTGGGGAAAGGCTTGCCATCCACAATCGGCGACATGCGCAGCACTAAAGGGGTGCCCTGTGTATCCGTGGCTGCAACGGCTTCGATACCGCGAGGCGCTCGCCCGAGCTGTTGGGTAATAATCGCCAGCTGGCGCTCGTCGGGTGCTTGGTCGGTACGAATTACCATTGCGTAGAACTCTCACTTTCGGTCGTCTTGAACAAATTTATTTGAGCGGCCAACGGCACGGAAAAAACAGCGGTTAAGCTGTTCTGGAGAAGCGACATAGCGCCATTTCTCCTCGCAATACTCAGCTGCGCGGGCCATTAGCACGTCGTAAAGTCGATTGAATGGGGCATCATAATCGTAGGGGTCTGCGCCGAACAAGCGGATATGCGGGTAATCAGCGAAGCGCTCCATGAAGTAGCGTTCAAGGTCGGCTTCCACGGCGCGATGCTGCGCCGTGTTGTCAGGATCAATCCAGAGATTATAGCGAATAGCCATGGTGACTCCTGGAAGGCCCCACCATATATGGCAGGGGGAATTAAGCGGAGGCAGGCGCGGTATCCAAATGTGCTGTCAGCGCCTCGCGCAGCTCACCCTCAATAGGAACGGCGCGCTTCTCCTGATGGTCGTACTGCACCATTACCGTATGCCCTAAGTTGGTTAGCGTACCATGCTGCCGCGCTTCCTGGGTGACGGTAAACGAGCTGTTGCCCAAACGGGTTAAATAGGTACGGATTTCGATGTCATGGCCGTAAAACAGTTCAGCGCGGTAATCCACTTCCATGCGCGCCATGATTAATCGCCACTGTTTAGGGTTCAGGTCAGGCGTAAACAGTTTGAACAGGTCGTTGCGTGCCAGCTCAAACCAGGCGGGGAGGCGCGTGTTATTAATATGGCCGAGGGCATCCGTATCGTAAAAAGCGGGCTCAATGGTGCGAGTGAACATAGCGCTATCCTTATTATTAGAGGGAACGAGGGAGGTACGAACCCTCCCAGAATTAACCCAAGCGAGCGCTTGGTCAAGCGTTACGGCGTTGTTGCCAAGCAGTGAACTGCATCCAGCCAAGCAGCCATAGGGTCGCGGCGAGAAACCCTGCCAGCGTTCCCCAGAAAAGCCCCAGCGTGCTGTAAGTGTACGAAACGCATAGGGTATAGCTCAGCAGCGAGCCAAGGCCCATAGGATAATGCTTAATGACTGTGGCGACGGGGGCATACCCATGCCCCACGTGCAGGATCAGCAAAAATGGCAGCATGGTGACGGGAAATGCAGCCAGCGTGCCTGCCCACTCTGGGGGGAGCCAGTGGGCGATACGGGTGATAGCAAAAATAATAACAGTGGCAAGCCCCGCGCGTGCCGCTAGCGCGGGCCAAGAAAAGACGCTGCTCGCGGTACTCTTCACATCGGGAATGGAGCGGAACAGCCAACTGAAGACGCCAATGGCACAAAGCGTCACCAGCGTGCCGCTGAAGCGGGTAAAGCTGAATTGCGCGAGCAGGGTGCTCATGACCAGCCACGCGGCAAAGCCTCCCAGCACACCGCTAATAACGCCCTTGATGCCAGGCTGGCGGCCTGTGACCACATAACCTGCCCCCAATGCCATTGTCGCGGTAAACCCGGCTAGCGTATGCACGGCGCTCTGGGTAGCGAAGGCGGGTGAGATCTCTAAACCGATAAAAAACAGCGCTAGTGCGGTGCCTAAAGGATAACCTGAGAGTAGTCCTGCAATACGCGGGCTAGCACGGACAGCGATAGCGCTTAAGCCCAAAACCATGCTGACGGAGAGCCCCAGCTTTGCTAACTGCCAAGTGAGTGGTACTTCTACCATGCGGCGTTTTCCTTACGTTTATTATGTGGTTACTATTATTATGTCGCTGATTTTTAGCACATTAGGTGTTATTGACCGTTAAGATGTTGCCAGCGTGCGAGGCTGTTTACCGTGCCCTTTTCACCGGATTCCGGTACCCAGGTGCTCTCTCCGCCGCCTAAACCCAGTGGCTGCGAACTGTGCCAGCGTGCATCGCCGCTCACCAAGCACCATCTCATTCCAAGGACGCTGCATAACAAGCCGCGTTATCAAAAGCGCCATAGCCGTGAAGAGCGGCTAACGGCCATTGTGTGGCTGTGTCATCCCTGCCATAAGCACATTCACCGTCTCTACAGCGAGCGCGAGCTGGCCGACCGCTTGGCTAGTTTGGAAGCGTTGATGAACGATGCCGATATTCGCGCTTTTGTCGATTGGCTTGCCACCAAGCCTTCGGGCTTCAAGCCGAAATCACCGGGGCGCAAACGGCGCTAAGCTATACCAGCCTCAGCCCCTGTTGGTCGCTCCAGGCAGCTGCCAGGGCCTCGTCCAGCGGTCCGGCTAAGTGGGCAGGCAGGGCGGCGCGGGCTGCGTCCAGCGAATCAAACGAGCGGTTACGCAGCCAGCAGTACGCCCAGGCGCAGGCTTCTTCATCGCTTTGTGGGGTAGGCCGGGCGGGCATCTGGTTGAGCAGAAACACTGCCGTGCGTGGCGCCCACAGCGGCATCTCGCCCTGCTGGTCTTGGCTCCACTGCTCCAGCGTGGCGCCACTTGGCGTAGCATCGGGGGTGCCTAGTTTAGCGACCCTAGCGGTTTCTGCCAGGATGAGTGCCAGCTGGTCGGCATCTGCCTGACCCAGCGAGCGCCACTGCCGCAACAGCGCCGATAGGCCAGCGCGCATCTTGGTATAAAAGTCATCTTGCGGCATGCTCAGTATTTACTCCCGTGGAAATAAGTGAGATTTGTTATGGCGTTCGATTTTGCCACGCCCGTCGAGCGACGCGCTCCCGAAGGTAATTACGCCTCGCAGAAATGGCACCGCTATGCGCAGGATGTGCTGCCGTTATGGGTCGCCGATATGGACTTTCATTCGCCGCCTGCGGTAATCGACGCGCTCCAACGGCGGGTGGCCCACGGCGTTTACGGCTATGGCGAAGTGCCCGCCACGCTCACAGCGGCCCTTTGCCAGTGGAGCGCTCACCACTATGCGTGGACCATTGAGCCCGAATGGCAGCAGTGGCTACCCGGTGTAGTGCCCGCGCTGCACTTTGCTGCCATGGCATTGACCCAGCCAGGGGAGGGCGTGCTGACCATTGCGCCTATTTACCCGCCCTTCCTGGCCGTGGCTGAACGCACTGGGCGGCTAGCGCAACAGGCGATGTTAGCGGAGCCAGCGGCCTCTGGCGAGCCTTGGCATCTGGATATAGCCGCGCTGGAAGCGGCCATCACGCCACAGACACGTCTATTACTCTGGTGCCATCCGCATAATCCTACCGGGCGTGTTTGGACATCGCGGGAGCTAGAACAGCTGGCAGCGATGGTGGAGCGACACGACCTATGGGTGGTGTCTGATGAGCTGCACTGTGATTTGCTGCTGGAGGAGGGCGCGAGCCATCAACCCTTGGCAGCCATGTTCCCTGAGCTAGCTAAGCGCACGATCACTCTGTGGGCACCGTCAAAAACCTTCAACTTAGCCGGGCTCACCAGCGCCTGTGCGGTGATTCCCGATGCCACACTGCGCCAACGCTTTGCTGCTGCCACCAAAGGGTTTCTGCCCGATGGTAACGTGCTGGGGTTAGTCGCTGCTGAGGCGGCCTATCGTGACGGTGAGCCCTGGCGTCAGGAGCTCTTAGAAGTACTGCGTGGCCATCGGAAGTTATTGGAAGCGCGTGTGGCGATGTGGCCCGGCGTGTCGCTTAGCGCGCCAGAGTCGACCTATTTAGCGTGGCTGGATATGCGTGAAGCAGGGCTGGGAGAGTCGCCGGCAAAGACGCTTTTAGAGCAGGCAGGAGTGGCGCTATCCGACGGAGCGGCATTTGGCTGCCCGGGATTTGTGCGCTTGAATTTTGGAACCACCGCTTCCCAGTTGGAAGCGGCGTTATCGCGGATGGATACGCTGTTAAAAGCGTAAGGTATGCGGTGGTGCTAGTAGAGCAGGGCAAACAGCTTTCGACGATAGGTGACGGTTAGTGGATGGTCTGCCCCTAGCGCATCGAATACCTGTAGCAGCGTTTTGCGGGCCGCGTCGTCGTTATAGGCGCGGTCCTGCTTCATCAGCGCCAGCAGAGCCTCCAGGCCTGCGTCGTACTGGCCATCGGCCACTTGGCGTAGCGCCCGCTGGTACTGAGCTTCGCTGTCAGTGCGATCACCCAGCGCGGCGATCTCTTCTGTTGAGAGTGCCTGTTCGCTGAACTCGATGCTGGCGCGAACGCCACGGGCGGGTGCTGCATCGCGCTCCTCTGGCGGCAGGTTATCCAGCACGCTACGGGCTTCTTCACCACGCCCTTCCGCCACCAGCGCTTTGGCAAGGCCAATTTGGTAGGCGTAATGTTCCGGGTATTGGCCAATCAGCGTTTGGTAAATCTCCCGCGCGCCTGCGGCATCGCCAGCGTTCAAGGCTTCTTCCGCCTGCTCTTCGGGGCTGGGCGGTGCGTCGCCGGGGGCAGGGAAGTAGCGGTTCAACCACTCGCGCACTTCTTTTTCAGGCAGTGCCCCTTGGAAGCTGTCTACTAAGCCGCCTTGGCTAATGAGCTTCACGTCAGGCACGGAGCGCACGCCCAACTGCCCGGCGATCTCTGGGTTGGCTTCCACATCCAGCGTTGCCAGCAAGAAGGCTCCAGCGTACTCCACCGCCAGTTTCTCAAGCACCGGCATCAGGTTCTTGCACGGCTCGCACCAAGGAGCCCAGCAGTCCATCAGCACTGGCACCTGCATAGAGGCTTCCAGGACTTGCTGAATGTTGCCTGCGTTGAGCTCAATGATGACCTCTTCACGAGTCACGCTAGGGCGCTCGCCACCGGTTGGCGCGTTACTGCTCGCAGCAGGGTCGGCAGTCATCGGGTTGCCGGTACGGGGATCAATAATCGACATGGGTAAACTCTGCATCGCATGAAAAAGGTTACTCCATGATATGCAGGCAGCCGCCCAGGGATTCAAGGAAGTGAAGGGAAATAAAGCGCTGAACCCGACGAGCTGCTTCCCCAAGCATTGCTTACCGTACACGCACAAGAAAGCCGATTCCCTAGGCTTTGTGCGAAAAGTTGGCTCGCAAGCAACGGTCGATGCACGCCATGCATACCATCGCCTTAAAGCTACTTACCAGCTTTTCATAGCGTGTGGCGATGCGGCGACATTCTTTAAGCCAGCCAAAGCAACGCTCTATCGCATTCCGTTGCCGATATTTGGGTTTATCGAACCGCCTGGGTAGTCCAGGCCGGGTTCTACGGTGCATATTGCGCTGAGCAATCACGGACTTGATGCCATGCCTATCGCAATAACGACGTAGCTCATCGCTGTCGTATCCTTTATCAGCCACCATATAGCGACTACGTTTGCGAGGTCGCCCGACGCCACCTGGTAGATGAATGCTCTCTAATGTCGCAACGAAGTGACGAGAATCTGCCTCTTGACCAGGAGACAGCGTGAACGCCAGTGGCCAGCCATGACGATCACAAACCAAATGGATTTTGGTTGTTAAACCACCGCGGCTACGGCCGAGCGCGTTGTCTAGCGGTTCTTTCGAGCCCCCTTTTTACCGCCTCCAGCGGCAGCGCGTGTAGCTCGCACGGAAGTGGCATCGATCATCCATGTGTCTAGATCCATCAGCCCATCTTCACGTAATTTGAGCTGCAAGCGAGAAAGTACCGCTTCAAAGGTGCCGTCATCACGCCACTTGCGGAACCGATCATAAACCGTCGACCAAGGGCCATAACGCTCAGGTAAATCACGCCATTTGGCGCCAGAGCAAAGCATCCAGAAGATACCATTGAGCATTTTGCGGTCATCCCGCCTGGGTCTGCCCATGGTTTGAGGAGGTGCCACGATATCTTCAATCTGTGCCCAGCCGTTATCAGAGATCTCGTAACGTCCGACCATTTTTAAGGCCCCTCCGTGACGTGAAGTAGGTCAACTACGTCTTGGAATGAACGCTTACGCTGGATAAGACCAAGTCTTACGCTAGATGTGATTCATGGATGAGCGAAACCTGATGGAGTTTAGGCACTTCGTAATGTTCGACATAAAGCTTGAGCAATTTAATTGATAAGCTTATTATATCTATATTGATATAATATTTGTGGTGATTGAGGAGTCAGCGTGGCGCGCAAGAAACCTGTTGCATTCGTCGGAGATTCCAAGGATAGGCTGCGTGACTTCCCACTGGATGCTAAGAGAGAAGCGGGGTTTCAGATAGACAAAATTCAGTCTGGAGGTCAGCCAGACGATTTTCGTCCGATGCCAAGCGTTGGCTCTGGTGTAATGGAAATCCGTGTTCGAGACCATAACGGTGCCTTTCGGGTTTTTTACGTGGCCAGTCGAGGTGACGTGGTATTTATTCTCCACTGCTTCCAGAAGAAAACCCAAAAGACGTCCCAGAAAGATATCAATTTGGGCAAACAACGATACAAAGAGCTGCCCTGAGTCCAGCTACTAAGTGAGGTGAGATAATGACCATTGAGTATTACGACAGCGTGTGGGATGCCATTGAGGATACGCCTGAAGAGGCGTTGAATATGAGGCTCCGTTCCGAGCTCATGGCCAAAATTGCTGGCCGTGTGAGAGAGTGGGATATTACTCAGAAAGAAGCAGCCAGCCGATTAGGAATTACTCAGCCGCGCCTCAATGATCTGCTGAACGGTCGCATTAACAAGTTCAGCCTTGATGCTTTGGTCAACCTGACAGGGCCGGCTCACTTCCATCTCGAACTAGAGATTGAAGACGAGCAAGAGGTTGCTGCCTAAGAGAACGAGATCAGCGGACCATTAGCCATCAGTGGATCGCAAAATGATTTACCTTGTGGCGTATTTTTATGGTGAGCCTCTCAATCAAGAAGGTCACTGAAGCAGCAACCCTGACGAAATATTCAAGTAGTCACTCGCTAACACTTGGTGGGAGGTAAATGTGTTCTGGCATAAAACCTTGAGAGCGGATCTCAATAAGTGCCTATTCAAAATTAATCGCGTGATCAGTTCCGTAACCACCGAGTAAGCGGTGTACCTCTTCACGTAGACGTTCAAACGAGAGATAGGCACTCAAAGGCAGCCAGGTGTACTTCATCTGCCGCCACAGAATCTCTATCAGATTCAGCTCTGGTGAGTAGGCAGACAGATAGATCAGGTGCACACGTTGCGACATCCACTCCACCCTCTTGCGCCTAAAGGCCTTGGAGCGATGCATGCTGGCATTGTCGAGCACCACAACGGCGAAGGTGTCTGGATCCTTCTGGATCACAAACTGGTCAAACGTTTTGCGAAAGTCCGTTTCGTCACGCTGGGTCTTGAGTGAATGCCGAATGCGCTTGAAGCTATAGCCATTTTTTTCAACGCCCGACTCAGTGTCACCGTGGCGACAGACTTGCCGGTCTCTTCTTGAAATCGAGCCTGTAAGGCGCGAATCTGATGGGGATGCTCGGCTACCAACGCTTGCAGTCGCTTGTGATCGTGTTCATCGAGGACGGGTGTTCGTCCACTACGCGGTTTGTCGATGAGACCATCCAAACCGGACACTTCCCATTGCTTGAACTATCGTGATACGGCATCGCGGCGAACCTGAAGTATCTCACTGATTTGGTTAATCGTATGGCCTTGGTCACTCAGTAGAATGGCATGCGCCCGACGACGGAGAGCGCGCTTCTCGCCATGGTGATAGGCGGAGGTCAGCGTCTGTTGTTCAGGTTCAGTGAGAGGGGCAACGAAGCGTTTTTTCATGGTTCTGTCCGTGTCAGAAATCCTGGCATGGATATTACACGAAAACTTAGACTAGGCACTTAACAGGTGAAGAGCTTTGCAAAGCGCTACCTGTATGCCAAAAATAGTTAGTCTACTAAGTAACTATAAAAAAGTAATCCGGTATTCGCTGCCGTAACCTGACAGTACCTTATGGACATGGTCTTTCAAGGACGAGAAGCTTTCGTAAGCCGTCAACGGCAGCCACTCATACTTGACCTTGCGCCAAAGAATCTCGATCAGGTTCAGTTCTGGCGAATACGGCGAGAGATAGACGACATGCACACGCTGATTCAGCCAATCTAGTCGCTTACGCTGGAAATGAGCCGAGCGATGGATACTGGCATTGTCCAGCACCACGATGGCAAAGGCGTCCGGCGGCTTCTGGGCAACCAGGCGGTCGAAGGCGTCGATGACCACCTCGGTGGTGATGGTTGCTATCGTCGAGTGGTAGATCAGCTTGCTCTGACGGCTCAGGAAGCCCAGTACGTTCAGGCGCTGACTATGCGAGTAGGCCGGCACTTCCCGGGGGTGGCCGATAGGACTCCAGGCGTAAGGTAGGGCTGAGGACTGGGTAAAGCCTGATTCATCGAAATAGTACAGCTCCGTCTCGCCCCGATCTTCCCAACGCTGAAGCTCAGCCAGCAGGCCTTGAGTATGGCGGAACTCAGTTTCGTCGCGCCGTCCTTTCAGGGAGCGCCGGGTACGCTTAAAGCTATAGCCCAGATTTTTTTAATGCACGCTTGAGGGTCATGGTACAGGCGCATTTACCGGTTTCCAGTTGGAACCTTGCCTGGACGGCCTTCAACTGATGAGGTTCCTCTTGGACGAGTTCAAGTAACCGTACCCGCTCCGAATCACTGTAGATAGCGGGCCGACCGGTGCGTGGCTTGTCCCGGAGCCCTTCGAGGCCCTGTGCCTCCCAGGCATCGAACCAGAGCGAAACCGTTTCCCGGGTGACGGTCAGAATCTTGCAGATCTGGTCAATGGTATGGCCTTGATGGCTCAGTACGATGGCATGAGCCCGACGACGCAGGGCCGGTTTCTCTCCATAGGTGTAGGTTGCCATTAATGCCTGATGGTCAGCATCGGATAGGGGCGGCACAAAGCGGAAGGCCATGCTTATCGTCCTGGCTAAACGGGTCAGGATAAGCATAGCGGAAAATATGTGCTCGAGTACTTAGCGGCTAGTTGGGAACGGTGAGGGTGGGAATACGCATCAGCGTTGAGAGCTGTGAAGTACGATCTGCTAACAAGTCGGCAAGCGTATATTGATCCAACACGTTTAAAAATGCAGAGAGCGCTTCCGCCAGAATCGGCTGCAATCGGCAAGAGGGGGTGATGACACATGTATTATCTTCACGAAAACACTCAACCAGCGCCATCTCATGTTCTGTATCTCGGACCAAAGCCCCCAGTGAAATCGTTTCTGGTGAGCGGCCAAGCAATAATCCACCATTTTTGCCGCGTATGGCGGTGAGATACCCCTTCTGATTAAGCTCTTGAACGATCTTCATCAAGTGATTACGTGAGATGGAGAACGTCTGTGCTATCTCATTGATCGTGGTGCGCTCTTCGCCCTTAACCGCGAGGTAGAGAAGTACGCGAATGGCGTAATCGGTATAGCGAGTCAAGTGCATAGAGGGCCATCAGTTCAAGTAAAACTCTATTGTACGGTCTGCGCAGGCCTGCGGAAATGATATTCGACTTCTGTTTACGCCAAGGGGAAAGCTTGATATTTTAAAGATGTATTTAAAATATATCTTATGAGGCGCTTATGTTGACACCAATGCAAGAAGAGATTGTTCAAGCCACTGCACCTGTGGTGGCAGAACATCTAGACGTGATTACTCAACGCTTTTACCCGCTTATGTTTGAGCGCTACCCCCAGGTAAAGCCCCTATTTAATCAAGCGCATCAGCAAAATGGCGGGCAACCCCGCGCACTGGCAGGGATGATTCTTGCCTATGTGCAGCTACGCCAGTCCCCTCAAAAAGCCAGAGAGACGTTAGAAATCGTGGTAAATAAGCACGTCGCCCTGGACATTCAGCCGGATCAATACCCCATTGTGGGTGAGTGTTTGATGGCGGCGATTGGTGAAGTACTAGGTGATGCAGTAACACCGGAAGTCGCCGATGCCTGGAGTGCGCTCTATCAGGAGCTGGCTGACCTGCTAATAAGCCTGGAAAAGCAGCGCTACCAAGCTTTTGAGCAGGAGCCAGGCGGTTGGCGTGGTGCTCGACGTTTTCGTATTGCGAAAACCCACCAGGAAAGCTGCGTGATTCGCTCGTTCATTCTCGAACCTGAAGATGGTGGCCAAGTTGCCGCCCACCTCCCAGGGCAATATATCGGTGTCAAACTTACCATCGGTGGCCAACCGGTTTACCGTCACTATAGCCTTTCGGATGTACCCAACGGGCACTCCTATCGGCTCTCTATCAAACGGGAAGCTCACGGTGTAGCAAGCCGCTATTTTCATGATCAGCTTAACGTAGGCGACACCATCGAACTGCTGCCGCCTGCGGGTGAGTTGATCTTGGCAGGTAATAAAGAGCCGTTGATGCTGATTAGCGGGGGCGTCGGTCAAACACCCTTGCTGCCAATTGCCAAGCAGGCGCTTGAACAGGGGCGCAGCGTTACCTACCTGCATGCTGCACTAGATGCCGAGCACCACGCCTTTGCCGATGATTTGGCGGAGTTACGCAATGCATACCCCGCCCAGTTGAATACTGTCACCATCTACGAAAATGAGGCGGGCGGGAATCATCAAGGACGCATTAACCGGAGTCTACTATCGGACTATTTGCCGGCCCAGGCTCGTTGCTATTTCGTAGGGCCACACGGTTTTATGGTGCTCATTAATCAAGAGCTGGAGCGCTTGGGTGTACCAGCTTCGAAGCGACACTTTGAGCACTTTGGCCCAGCCGAAGCGTTAAATGCGGCGTAACTCGCAGGGTGCTGCTGAGCAGTGGCGATAGAGCAAGTAGGAGGGGGTTCAAACAAGCTGAGCTCCCTAGTCGATATGCACTATCACTGTAAACCTATCCCCGCTCAATAAGCCCAAATAACGGCTAACAGCACTCCCCACCCTAAAATGCCAGCCGACATAATGGTGTAGGTAGCGGAGATAGTGACGACGTCATGCTCTTTTCTTGTGCAGAGCGCTTGTAAGCCGTGGTAAATCAAACTGCAAGAGATGCCTAGTGCAAAGAGCGCCACTAGCGTATTAAAGAGCAGACTGGGCACCCCCAGCGCCAATGAAGATGCCCAGAGCGGCAAAGGAGCCAAAGCCGCCAGCAGGTAGGCATCTTGATAATTGATGGAGAGCTGCTCCGTGCCATTGACGACGGCGTGGATTACCCAGCCCATGATGAAAAAGGTCAGTAGTTCAGCTAAAAAGAGAATAGTGGTGATGAACCGCCACTCGCGGTCAGCAAAGCCTGTCATGAAAGCATCGCCATAATGCGTGCCAGCAAAGTAGAGCATAACGGGGGGAAGCAGCGACATGGGTAACACCACACACCATGCCAGCAGTGGAATTGAGGGAGACTTTGCCTGAAGTTCTCGCCACCCTTCACGATAGCTGAAAGGCATCTTCATGTAGGCCATTACTTTCACCGTTAACCCCTCCAGTGAACATCGGCTAAACCGTTTTTTGCATCACATGAGATAGTATCTCTAGAGTAGCAGCAAATAGGGCATTGTCAGCGGATAGGGTGACAGAGCGATGATTTATCACATTGAACTAAAGCGCGTATACGCCCCTATCGACGAGCAGGATGGAGCTCGACTATTAGTCGACCGGTTGTGGCCACGCGGGAAAGCGCACAGCTCCCTGGCACTGGATGAGTGGTGCAGGGAGGTGGCGCCATCAAACGAATTACGCCGTCACTACCATCAGCAACAGATTAGCCAAGCAGTGTTTAACTCACGCTACCGTCATGAGCTGGAAAGAGCACTAGATAATTTGCTACCGCTAATGACGTATGCACGGCAGGGGCGTTTGACGCTGCTCACCGCAAGTCGCCACATAGAGAAGTCGCACCTTCCAGTGCTAAAGGAAGCGACGCTGGCCGCGCTTGCAGAAGAGGACGCTAGCGACAGTGAACCTTCTTCTCCGCCTTGCTGGGCTCATATGCTACCCACCTCTAGACACGAGCGTTGATGCCTTAGCCAAGCCAGGAGAGGGCAGAGCGCTCTACCGCAGCGCCGATTATATAAGCGAACACTAAAACCGCGGCGATAGCGGCAGTAGCACGAATTTTAGGTGTTTTACCACGTTTGATAGCGACAGTGCCGAGCAAAATATAAATCACAAGCGCGGTGATTTTGGCGCTCAGCCAGAGCGGTAGTGGCCAGAAGTTGAGTATAACGGCCAGTGTTACCCCGAGTGTGAGCAGTAGGGTATCCATCAGATGGGGTACGATTTTAACCCAGCGCGCTTGCAGTAAAGCTACTCCCCGAACCGACCAGAATGCCCGTAGAACAAAAAATGCCAGGCTGGCATAAGCCGCTGTGATATGCAGATGTTTCAGTATTAAGTAGTGTTCAATCACCCTCATCCTCCCTTGCTGTATGCCGCGCCAATAATTGGCGATGGTTAGCCGTCCTCGCCATCAACACGCGCGCTCCACAGTGGCACAGCGTAGTGCAACACAAACACTAGATAGCTTAAGCACCAGGCAATAATGACGACGCTGTAAACCCAGTGGCTAGATTGAGGAAAGAGCATTAACCATATCGAGCGTAGCAGCGCAGCGATAAGCAGCACCGCTAACGCGACCCCAATCCCTGGCAGTGTGCGAATGGCGCGACCTGTGTGGCCTAGCGATACCCGTGACATCATTGCCAGCATCATCGTGCCCATGCTACCAATCGCAAGCGCGTGCAAAGCGGTTTCTACCCGTTGACCAGTGAAGAAATCGGCCCCCTCGTGAATGAGGCGGGTTTGCTGCAAAGCTTTGGCCACTACATCGGTCATGGATTGGCTTGCTCCTGCAGCACTGCTGATGAATTAAGTATTCTGTATATTTAGCTGCGTTATGGGTGGTCATTTCGCACCACCCTGATAAAGTCCATTGATTAGTAGCATAATGCTGAAAGCTGAATCTTTCTTAGTAAGTGCTAAATGCAGATGACATGGAGCCGTTTGTGCGAGTCAGCGACCAAATCTCAACAAATTTTAGTTTCCTAGCCGAGCATGACGCGCTTTTTGTTCAGTTGGCATCCGCTGCTGAGGGGGCTTTCTCCAGTGACCCCAACACCACTCTGATCAAACTCCGCCAGCTAGGCGAAGCCCTGGCCCAGCATCTGGCCGCGCTCTCCGGCATCGAGTTTGACGAACAAACCAGCCAGTCCGAACTGCTCTACCGCCTGAACCGGGAATTGCGCCTGGAACCGCAGATCAAAGAGCTGTTCCATATCCTGCGGATTGAAGGCAACAAAGCCACTCACCAGTTCCGCACCCAACACAAAGAAGCCATGGATGGCCTGAAAGTGGCGCGGGCCCTGGCCATCTGGTTTCACCGTTCTTTTGGCAAAGCCGGTGCCAGCTTCAAGTCCGGCCCCTTCGTACCGCCCGCTGACCCCAGCGCCCAGTTGCGCCAGCTCCAGAGTGACATCGAGAAGCTCCGGCACGATCTGCAACACGCCAACATGGCGCTGGAGGGCAGCCAGCAGCTCAGCCAGCTGATCGAAAAAGAGAAGGCCGAATACGAAGCCCTGGCCGTGGCCATGGATGAAGAATCCCGCGCCCTGGCCGAGCAGGCCCGCCAGCACGAACAGGCCCTGAGCCAACAGCAACAGGCCTACGAGCAAAAGATCAAAGCCCTGCAACAACAGCTCACGGAGCAGGGCGAGCAGACGGTTAACCAGCAGCGCCAACAGGTGGCCAAGAAAACCAAAGCTGCCACCGACACCCTGGTACTGAACGAAGAACTCACCCGTATCCTCATCGACCAGCAACTGCAGGAAGCGGGCTGGGAAGCCGACAGCCAGGACATCACCTTCCAGAAAGGCGCCCGCCCGGAGAAAGGCCACTACCGCGCCATTGCCGAGTGGCCCACCAACCACAACGGCGAAAAAGGCAGGGCGGATTACGTGCTGTTTGCCGGCCTAACACCCATTGCCGTGGTGGAAGCCAAGAAAGAAAACACCAACGTGGCCGGTAAAATTCGCCAGGCCGAGCGCTACAGCAAGGGCTTCAAAGTGGAAGCTCCGTTAGTCGGCGCCTGGGAGTTGATGGGCCGCACCATCGCATGGCCCGCAGACGAAAGCGGCCATTACCACGTGCCCTTCGTGTATTCCTGCAACGGCCGGCCCTATGTACCGCAACTGGCGGAGCAGTCCGGCACCTGGTTCCGGGATGTGCGCGAGCCCTGCAACCTGCGCCGGGCACTGCCGCAGTTCCACACGCCGGGCGGCCTGCTGGATTTGCTGGAACGGGACAAAGAAAACGCCGAGAAACTGTTAAAAGACGAGCCCTTCGGCTACCTGAAACTGCGGGACTATCAGCAGAAGGCCATTGTCGCCACCGAACACGCTCTGGCCCGAGGCGTTCGCACCGCCCTGCTGGCCATGGCCACCGGCACCGGTAAAACCCGCACCATCATCGGGTTGATGTACCGTTTCCTGAAAGCCGAACGCTTTCACCGCATCCTGTTTCTGGTGGACCGCACCGCCCTGGGCCAGCAAGCCATCGACGCCTTCAACGAAGCACCACTGGAGCAGAACCACCCCCTCAGCAAGATCTACAACGTGGCCGAGCTGGGCGACATGGCCGCCGAAGCGGAAACCCGCATCCAGGTGGCCACCGTGCAGGCCATGGTCAAACGCATCTTCATGAGCGACAACCCGCCGCCCATCGACCAGTTCGACTGCATCATCATCGACGAAGCCCACCGGGGCTACACCCTGGACCAGGAAATGACCGAAGGCGAACTCGCTCTGCGCGACACCAGCCAGTACCTGTCCAGCTACCGCCGGGTACTGGATTACTTCGATGCGGTGAAAATCGGCCTGACCGCCACCCCGGCCAAGCACACCAGCGAAATCTTCGGCAAACCCGTGTACACCTACTCCTACCGGGAAGCCGTGGCGGATGACTGGCTGATCGACCACGAACCACCCATTCGCTACGAAACCCTGCTCAGCCAGAACGGCATTACCTTCGAGAAGGGCAAGCCGGTCGAAGTCATCAACACCCGGACCGGCGAACTGGACACCACCGAACTGGAAGACGAACTCAGCTTCGAAGTGGACGCCTTCAACCGGCGGGTAATCAACGAGAACTTCAACCGGGTGATCTGTGAACAGCTGGTACAGGAGCTGGACCCGTTCGGCGACGAGAAAACCCTGATTTTCTGTGCCACCGACCTGCACGCGGACATGGTCAAACGCCTGCTGGACGATGCCTTCAAGGATCTCTACAACGGCCGCTACAACGAAGCCGCCGTGGCCAAGATCACCGGTCAGAGCGACAAGGTGGACCAGCTTATCCGCCGCTACAAGAACGAACGTTACCCCAACATCGCCATCACCGTGGACCTGCTGACCACCGGCATCGACGTGCCGCGTATCTGCAACCTGGTATTCATGCGCCGGATACGCTCACGCATTCTTTACGAGCAGATGATCGGCCGCGCCACCCGCCGCTGTGATGAGATCGGCAAGACCGTGTTCCGCATCTACGACCCGGTGGACATCTACGCCGCCCTGCAAGATGTGAACACCATGAAGCCCCTGGTGAAAGACCCCAACATCACCCTGGAACAACTGGTGGGCGAACTCACCGACGACGAGCAGCTGGAAAAGGCCTTCAACAGTCCCGGTGAACAAGCCGATGAAAGCCAGGCCGATGTGGTACTCAGCCAGCTCAGCCAGAAACTCATGCGGGTGCTGCGCAAAGCTGACAACAAAGCCGAAAACCGCCCGGAACTGAAACAGAAACTGGACGAGCTGCACCAGAGCTGGGGCGTGGAACCCAAATCCCTGCACACCCACCTGCACCAGCTCGGCCCCCGCCAAGCCTCTGAGTTCATCAAGCAGCACAGCGGCCTGCTGAGCCAGCTAGCCGAGGTGAAATCCTTGGTCGGCAGCGAATATATGCCGCTGATTTCCGACCACGAAGACGAAATCCGCGAACGTATCCAGAGCTACGGTGTACACGACAAGCCGGAAGACTACCTGGACAGCTTCAACGAGTTCATCAAACAGCAACTCAACCAGTCCGCCGCGCTCGCAGTCGTGGTCAACAAACCCCGGGACCTCACCCGGGAACAGCTACGGGAAGTAAAACTGCTGCTGGACAACCACGGCTACTCCGAAGCCCGCCTGCAAAGCGCCGTGCGCAACCAGACCAACAAAGACATCGCCGCCAGCATCATCGGCTACATCCGCCGCGCCGCTCTGGGCGAACCGCTGATTCCCTTCGAACAGCGTGTGGCCGGAGCCATGGACCGCATTCTCACCCAGCACAACTGGACCCCGAACCAGCGCAAATGGCTGGAACGCCTGGCCAAGCAACTGGTGCACGAAGTCATCATCGACCGGACGTTTGTGAACCACCGGTTTGCCGATGATGGCGGGGCGAAGCAGATGAACAAGGTGCTGGGAGAGCAGCTGGATACCGTGCTTGAGGAATTGAATGAGGCGATGTGGCCGCAGCAAAGTGCCTGAAAACCATCTGAATGACATGCATAGAAAACCGGCTTTTCTTAACATGTCGCCCGTAACGTGCAAAGATTTCCGCATTTTTTATACATGAGGCGCTGACCAAGACGGCGCGCCCGGCAAAGGATCACCCATGACCAACAACGACATCGTCCAGAAACTCTGGAACCTCTGCGACGTTCTGCGGGACGACGGCATCAACTACTCGGACTACGTCACCGAACTGGTGCTGCTGCTGTTTATCAAAATGGTGCACGAGAACACCGAAGCCGGCACCCTGAAAAAACACCCGCTGCCGGAAGGCTGCCGCTGGACCGATCTTAACGGCAAATCCGGCATCAACCTGCTGAACGACTACAAGCGCATCCTGCTCAGTCTGTCCACCGGCAAGGATGGCGACGGCACGCTGGTACACGACGACCCGCTGATCAGCGCCATCTACGCCGATGCCCAGACCCGCCTGCGGGAGCCGCGCCATCTGGAACAGATGATCAAAACCCTGGATCAGATCGACTGGTTCAGCGCCCAGAAAGACGGCCTGGGCGACCTGTACGAAGGCCTGCTGGAAAAGAACGCCAACGAAACCAAATCCGGCGCCGGCCAGTACTTCACCCCCCGCGCTTTGATCAACACCATGGTGCGCTGCCTGAAACCGCAGCCCGGGGAGATCATTCAGGACCCGGCAGCGGGCACGGCTGGCTTTCTGATCGCCGCCCACGAATACATCAAAAGCCAGACTGACGACCTGTATGACCTGACCGCCGAGCAAAAACGCTTCCAGACCACCCGCGCCTACGTGGGCATAGAACTGGTGCCCGGCACCCGCCGCCTGGCCCTGATGAACTGCCTGCTGCACGGCATGGAAGGGGATGCCGAAGGCGTGGTGCATCTGGGCAATGCCCTGGGCCAGACCGGTGCCAGCCTCGCCAAAGCAGACGTTATCCTGGCCAACCCACCCTTCGGCACCAGCAAGGGCGGCGACGCCAGCATCACCCGGGACGACCTGACCTACAAAACCAGCAACAAACAGCTGGCCTTTTTGCAACACATCTACCGCAACCTCAAACCCGGTGGCCGCGCCGCCGTGGTACTGCCGGATAACGTACTGTTCGAAGCGGGCGTAGGTACCGACGTGCGCCGGGATTTAATGAACAAATGCAACCTCCACACCATCCTGCGCCTGCCCACCGGCATCTTCTACGCCCAGGGCGTGAAAACCAACGTGCTGTTCTTCACCAAGGGCAGCGCGGCAGACAAGTACCAGGAAGAGAACTGCACCGAAAACGTCTGGGTCTATGACCTGCGCACCAACATGCCCAGCTTCGGAAAACGCACACCCTTTGGTGACCAGCACCTGAAACCGTTTGAAGCCGTGTATGGGGAAAGCCCCAACGGCGACAGCGAGCGCAAAGAGGGCGAATACAGCTTCCATTCCGAAGACATCGAACTGCCCGAGCACAACGACGAAAACGAAGGCGTGGACACACGCCTGGCACACAGCCGCTGGCGCAGCTTCAGCCGCCAGTGGATTGCCGAGCACAAGGGCGACTCGCTGGATATTTCCTGGCTGAAGGACAGTGACAGTGTGGATGCGGCCAATTTGCCGGAGCCGAGTGTGTTGGCGGGTGAGGCAATGGGGGAATTGGTGCAGGCATTGGGGGAGCTGGATGCGTTGATGCGGGAGTTGGGGGCTGAGGAGGAGGCTGATGGGGCGAGGGTGCTTTTGGGGGAAGTGATGGGTGAGGTTAAGTAATGCAAAGCCAACTTCTTCCAGCAAATTGGCAACTGGCCAACCTTGGAGAGATATCTTCCGATATTTCCTATGGTTACACTGCGTCGGCAACCTCTGAGCCAACAGGGGTAAAGCTTCTGCGCATCACAGATATACAAAACAATACTGTGAACTGGCCAAACGTTCCGAACTGCAAAATAGAACCCGAGAAAGTTGGTAAATACAGACTGAAACCGAGCGATCTTGTTTTTGCTAGGACCGGCGCTACC
Source organism: Halomonas sp. Cn5-12 (assembly GCF_021532545.1). Lineage (NCBI taxonomy): Bacteria > Pseudomonadati > Pseudomonadota > Gammaproteobacteria > Oceanospirillales > Halomonadaceae > Halomonas > Halomonas sp. Cn5-12. The sequence goes on along the minus strand of NZ_JAKGAY010000007.1, from coordinate 113,057 downwards.
GTTGGCAAAAGCTATCTTCTAAAAGGCGAGATTCCGGAATCTGTTTATGCATCATATCTAATCCGCGTCCGCTGCTTGGAAGGTGTCTCAATAGAATTTTTGGCCAACTATTTCCAATCCCCATATTACTGGCGCCAAATCACGGACTTCAGTGCAGGAATCGGACAGCCAAACGTTAACGGTACAAAGCTGAAAAACCTTTCGGTGCCGGTACCCCCCCTCGCCGAACAAAAAGTCATCGCCGACAAACTCGACACCCTGCTGGCCCAGGTGGAAAACACCAAAGCCCGCCTCGAACGCATCCCACAAATCCTCAAACGCTTCCGCCAGTCCGTGCTGGCTGCGGCGGTGAGTGGGCGGTTGACGGAGGAGTGTCGGGACAAACCGCATAGTAAGAGCAACAGCGTAGAATCAGATTTCGATTTCTTAAAACAAACAGTATTGCTTCCAGAAAGCTGGAGACTGGCAACATTAGGTGAAATTTCAGAAAAAATTCAGGATGGAAATTACGGCGGTGATTACCCAAAAGAACATGAATGGCAAGAAAAGGGTATTCCATTTATAACGGGGACGGCATTAGGTTCGTCAGGCAACATTATCAAAGACAAGCTTCGTCACATTAGCCCAGACAAGCATTCTGCATTAAAAAAGGCGCAAATTAAGCCCGGCGATATAATATTCCCTAACAGAGGCGCAAGAGATTCTCAAAAAAACGGCCTAGACCCAATAAGCTACCTTATTCCCGACAGCATCACCGACGGCAATATAAATCCGCAAATCACGTTGATTAGGACGTCAAGAGAAGTTAGCAACCTTTACTTGAAAGTATTCATGGACTCTTCGCTTTTCTTATCCCAACACAAGGTTGCCACTGGTGGGAGTGCTCTCGCCTTTATCAATCTCTCGAAAACAAAGAAAATTGCTCTACCAGTTCCTCCTCTAGAAGAACAAACCGAAATCGTCCGCCGAGTAGACCAACTCTTCGCCCACGCCGACCGTATCGAACAGCAGGTCAACAACGCCCTGGCCCGCGTCAACAACCTCACTCAGTCCATCCTGGCCAAAGCCTTCCAGGGCGAACTCACCGAGCAATGGCGCAAGGACAACCCGGAACTGATCAGTGGGGAGAATAGTGCGGAGGCGTTGCTGGAGCGGATCAAAGCGGAGCGGGCGGCGATGAAGCCAGCGAAGAAATCCCGTCAAAAGAGAACTACCGCTTGAGCAGTAGACCTGCCTAGGGTTTGTAAGACAGACGAAGTAAGGCATAAAAAAAGCCGCCACGCGTTAGCGTCGGCGGCAGGCTAATTCTTCTACTCTCTAGCGCTATTGTGCCTGCAACATAGGCGTCTCAGGCCGCCAGAAAACGTTTTGCCCAATCCGGCTAAAGCCCCACTGGCTTTTGCTACGAAACGCACGCTGTTGGTTATCTGTCATTGCACTCTGCCCGTCTGCATCACGAATATAACGAGCGAGTGTCATGGCGGCTGGCTGGCCGTAGCGTGCACCCGGTGAAGCACATGTCCAGATATGGCGCAAGGTCATCGCAATATCAGGCTCATGTTGGTCTAAGTAGGCAAGGCCATAGGCACACGCTTCTAGCGTAAATTATTCAACTGCGGGGTAGGGGATTTGCTCGAATTTGATGACGACAGGGAGAGATAAGAAGCGCAAAGAGACGAGGCAGCTTGTTGCCTGAAGGTCGTAGGAAAAAATTGCTGAGGAAGAGAAAAAAGCCAATGTGTCACATATACGTCACAGATGTGTCACAGGAAGTTTGCAGACAAACAAAAACAAAAAAGGCAGATCAGTAAGTAACTGATCTGCCTTTCAAAATATTGGTAGCGGGGACCGGATTTGAACCGATGACCTTCGGGTTATGAGCCCGACGAGCTACCAGACTGCTCCACCCCGCATCAACGTGTGGCGTATTCTACGCATTTTTGACGCTAAGTCAACCCCTCATATAAATCGCTTTCTTGCTGGCAGTCATCTTCATCGTGCTGCAACATTGAGAGAGTAAAGCTATGCTTTCAATCAGCATAACAAAAAGCTTACTGTCGGTGTGTCGCCCAATAGAACAAGCGGCGTGCTGTGAGTGAAAGAAGCGCGAATGCGCTTATTCAGAGTGGCTTGCGACGCCATAACAGTGATTAAAGTCCAAGCCATTTGTCTTATCAGGGAGGTAGTCAATGGCCAATCAAGCCCCCGTCGCCTGGGTAACTGGTGGAACTGGTGGAATCGGAACGGCAATTTGTCGTTCGTTGGCAGATGCGGGTTATCTGGTGGTGGCGGGGTACCATAATCCCGACAAAGCCAAAATCTGGCTGGAAACCCAGCAAGCCGACGGCTATAACAATATCGCATTATCGGGTGTTGATTTGTCCGACCATAACGCCTGTCTCGAAGGTGCCCGCGAAATCCATGAAAAACATGGGCCGATCAGCGTGCTGGTCAACTGCGCAGGCATTACCCGCGATGGCACCATGAAAAAGATGTCCTATGAGCAGTGGTATCAAGTGATTGATACTAACCTTAATAGCGTCTTCAATACTTGCCGTAGCGTCATTGAGGGAATGCTGGAGAATGGCTATGGGCGCATTATTAACATCTCATCCATCAACGGTCGTAAAGGCCAGTTTGGTCAGGTGAACTACGCAGCGGCCAAAGCGGGAATGCACGGGTTAACCATGTCGTTGGCGCAGGAAACGGCCACGAAGGGTATTACCGTGAATACCGTCTCCCCCGGCTATATCGCCACCGACATGATTATGAAAATTCCGGAGCAGGTTCGTGAAGCGATTCGTGAGACGATTCCGGTAAAACGCTACGGCACCCCAGAAGAGATTGGTCGTTTGGTGACGTTCCTGGCCGACAAAGAGTCCGGCTTTATCACAGGTGCCAACATTGATATTAACGGCGGCCAGTTTATGGGCTAAGCCCTACCATTAAGCACCAGCGATCTTTTCACAAGAAAGAAAGCGAAAAACGGGGGGCGATGCGCCTCCCGTTTGCTTTGTGTGCTAGCGCTATGTGTAAGCGAGTTATGGCTGGGGCGGGCGGGCCAAACGGCTCAGTAGGTTATCCAGCTCATTGACTTCTTGCAGCCATAAGTTGTGAGGCATTGGCCCTAGCGCCAACAGCGCCACCAGTACCTCGTCCAGCTCATCCGCTTTACTGCGCTCAGTATGAATGCCGCTGTTTAAGCGCTCAACTTGAATGGCGAGTCGCAGTGGTTCATCACGCTGTTTGACGCTGCCTAAGGCGAGCAATGAAAGATGGACTCTTAGGCGTGCCAACTGCTCTTCTAACGCACTCTGTTGCTCACTTGAAAGTGGCAGTGGGGTAGAGAGGCGAGCGTGATTGCGCTGCTGGTGTGCTTCGTTGAAGGCCTCTGTTAGCTCAATGGATATCTCGCTGGTAGCCTCCACGGCCTGTGCGCCCTCACCATTGAGCGCTTGCTGGTCAGCATGTAAGTGCGCATTCACTAGCGGTAGTAACGCATGCCACTGCTGCACCTGGCCAACAATTTCTAGGCGGCTTAAACGCTCTCGTTTGGCTCGCACAATGCCACTGAGGCGGCGCTGCATCCCTTCGCTACGGCGATTGCGGGGCATAGGCTCTAGCTGGCTGATACTGGCAAGGTAGGTATCTAGCCGCTCCGATTCATCTGCCTGGGTAGGTTGCCAGCCATCCATTTCATCAATAATGGCCTGCAGTTGGTCAAGCGTTTGCTGCTGGCGGTTGGCTTGTTCGTGCTTATGCGCGTCGCGCTGAGCAAACAGCTGGTCGCAGGCGCTGCGGAAGGTCTTCCATAGTGCTTGCTCCTCCCCTTTGGGCGCGCGGCCTAACGAGCGCCATTGCTGCTGTAGCTGCTTGGTGCGCGTAATGCGCGTTGCCAGTGGCTGTTCACTATCGTTTTGCAGTGCTTGCACTTGCCCAATCAGCTCACGCTTTTGTGCGGCGATCTGCTCAGCACGCTGGTCAATGAGCGCCTGCAGGCGGTGACGGATTGCCCCAAAACGGCGGCCAATGGCCTCGGAGTGCTCCCGTGGCACGGGGGAGTAATGGCGCCACTGGTGGCGCGCTTTATCACGAATTTCCCGCAGCATATCGGGGTCGGCATCTTCAGCGGGTTGAGCAAGCAGCGTTTCCAGCTGCTCGCACAGCGCTTCGCGGCCGTGCAGGTTGGCCTCTCGTTCCTGGTCAAGCTGTGCACGCCATGGCGCTAGGCGCTCATGGATCCGGTCAGAGGCCGCTCGAAAGCGGGCTGACTGCTCACGGTTCGCTGCCGCATCACCAAGCGCTTTCCACTCTTTCACCAGTTGGCGATGGTGCCGGTCAAGCGCAGACTCCGCCATATACGGATCGTCTGCCAATGCCTCAATGCTGGCGCAGAGCTGCTCACGTTTAGGGCCTGCTACAAAGCCGCGCCAGTCGCGCAGTTCGGCAAGCCGCGCACCCAGGTGCTTTAAGCGGCTTTTTAGCGGTTTGGCATCGCCGCTTGTCAGCGCTTCAATGGCGGGCTTTAAACGCTGATGTAAACGGCTGGCACTTTTAAATGCTCCACGCTCTAACAGGTGTTCAAAGTTATCCAGCTCAGCGCTAAGCGCATTAAGGGAGAGGTCTGGCTGCTGGGGCGGAGCATGTTGTGTGGCAAGCTGCTTTTGCGCCTGAGCGAGCAGCGATGGGGCCGTCAGCGTCGCTGGCCAGCGGCACTGGGCGACGTGCTCTGCTAGCCCGTCGTGATCGCTGTTGACCAAGGCTTGCTCTACTGCAAGGCTCACGGTTTGCCAACGCTGCCAGGCTTCCATGCTCTGCTCATACTGCTTGAGCGCTTGGCTGTAGCGCTGCTGGGTGGCCTCATTCGGCGGGTGAAGGTCCGAGAGCGACTGCCAGCGCTGGCCCAAGAGCTGGCGCTGAGCGCGCAGGCTGTCAATGTCCTGAGCGGTCAGCTCGTTGGCGTGGGTGAGCCCCTCTAGCGTCTCTTCTAGCCCTTCTAGCAGCTGATCGCGGGTGTTTTCTGCTTCAGCGCGGCGGGCAAGGCTTTGCTGGCGGGCCTGCTCTTGAGTTTCATGGTCGTGGAGCGTTTTGCGGCAGCTCAGCACCGCTTGATGAAAGCGCTGCTCCTGGCTAACGCTGGGCGGATGACTGAGGTGTTGCCACTCTCTTTCTAAATGGCGGAAGCGGCCACCGTAAAGCGGTTCCCAGGGGGCGCGGGCATGCTGCTCTAACTGGGTGAGCAGGTGCTCCCGTTGGGCCTGCTGTTCTGCAAGCCATTCAGCATCGTTACGCAGCTGGGTGAGCTTCTCTTTAGCGAAGCGAACCACCTGGCGGTCACGGCGCGCCTCTTTAAGCAGCCTCTTTAGGTTCTCTTCGTCGTTGACCCGCTCTGCTGCTTGATGACGCACCGCCGCGACGCTGTTATGACACGCCTGCTGCACCCAGTCTTCTTCACTCGTCAGCTGCTTTAGCGCGGTGAGACGTAGCCCCAGGTTATCGCCCTGCATGGCAATCGTATTCAGCAGTCGTTGATCGGTCAGGCTCTCCACGTGAGCTTGGCGTTGCTGCAAGTCTACATGGCCCTCAGCCCCGGTGAGCCGCTGGCAAACGGCGTTGAACCATGCTTCGTCCTGGCTGTGCTGCTCATAGGCGACAAGCAGGCCATTGAGATCGTCAAGCGCGAGCAGCGCCGCTAACTGAATAGTGCTGTCGCTATCGTTGGCGAGAGTGTGTAGGGCCTCCCGCTGCTCTGTTTGCTGAGGGTCAAGCTGATGGAGTGCCTTGCGGCGCACCTCGGGATCGGGGTGTTGCCACCGAGGAGCGAACAGGCGTCGTAACAGTCCGTGCATGGATCATCCTGCTAAGAGGTGCGTAACGTGAAAAAAATAAGACATCGATGAGCAGGCGGTTGCAGTCCTCGTCGCTGTCGCTTAGCTTTGTCGTAGCGCTGTGGGTTTTCCAGCGATTCACAACGCAAAGCGCGAGATTGCGCTACCCTTATCTTACCTGAACATGACATGGAGTTCGGCCATGAGCCTCAACGCCAACAGCGCCGACGTAGCCTTTACCTTCAAGGGCGGCATGCTGCCGATGACCGTCATGGAGTTAACGAGCGCTGACCCGGAGCGTATCCGGCGGCAGCTTGCTGGCAAACTGTCGCAATCTCCCGCTTTCTTTCAGCATACACCCGTTGTGCTTAGCGTGGAAAAACTCGATGAGCCCCACCTTGCGTTAGAGCGGATTTGCGCCGTATGCCGCGACCACAAGCTGTTACCCGTGGCCGTACGTGGTGGTGCTGAGCCGATTCGCCAATCGGCATGGGCGCTGGGGCTTGGCTGGTTCGCGCCAGTTGAAGAGGGGCGCGCACGAGCGTTGGAGACTGTCGCTCCGTTGAACGAGCCAGAAGATGATGACATTAAACCCGCTACTGCCGTTTCCGTAACCACTCGGCTTTACCGGGGGACAGTGCGTTCCGGCCAGCAGGTCAGCGCTGCAGGTAGCGACCTGATTGTAATCGGTGCGGTTAATGCCGGTGCTGAAGTGCTCGCCGCTGGCAGTATTCATGTTTATGGTGCCCTGCGCGGGCGCGCGCTGGCGGGTATTCATGGCAATACCCAGGCGGGCATTTACTGCCGCGAACTGGAAGCAGAGCTTTTATCTGTAGCGGGTAACTATAAGCGGCTGGAAGATATCGACTCGCAGCTTTTAGGGCGCGCTGCAGAAGTCCATTTCATAAAAGAGCAGCTGGAAATTAAGCCGTTGGGGTAAGCCGCTTGGCTGAGAGGCGGTTAATGCTTCATGCCTAGCGACGCCACGGCCGCTATCCGTTACAGTGTGCTGTTTTGATGACATTGATGTTCCCGTTATGCGCGTAGCGCAACGTAATCGTGCTCGCAATGAACGACTTCAAGAAGGAAGTGACTCTTGGCCAAAATTATTGTTGTGACCTCAGGTAAAGGGGGGGTCGGTAAAACCACTAGCGCCGCAGCGATTTCGACGGGGCTTGCGCTACGTGGCAAAAAGACGGTCGTCATTGATTTCGACGTAGGCCTGCGCAACCTAGATTTGATTATGGGCTGCGAACGCCGGGTGGTGTACGACCTCGTCAATGTGATTCAAGGAGAGGCCGGGCTAAACCAGGCGCTGATCCGTGATAAACGTGTCGAAAATCTGTTTATTCTCCCCGCCTCGCAAACCCGGGATAAAGACGCCTTAACCCAAGAGGGCGTCGAGAAAGTTCTTGAACAGCTTAAAGGTGATTTTGACTATATTTTATGCGATTCGCCCGCGGGGATTGAGCGTGGCGCGCAGCTGGCTATGTACTACGCCGACGAAGCGATTGTCGTGACTAACCCGGAAGTCTCTTCCGTGCGTGACTCTGATCGTATTCTGGGGCTGCTAGGTTCGAAAACCCAGCGTGCTGAGCAGAGCTTAGATCCGGTGAAAGAGCACCTGCTGATTACCCGCTATAACCCAGCCCGCGTGACGTCAGGCGATATGCTGACCCTGGACGATATCCGTGAGATTCTGGCAATTGATCTGCTCGGCCTGATCCCCGAATCAGAAGCGGTGTTGCGTGCGTCTAACCAGGGTGTTCCGGTCACTCACGATGCTTCAAGTGACGCGGGCCAAGCCTACACTGATACCGTTTCGCGCCTGCTAGGTGAGGAGATGCCGCTGCGCTTCCATGAAATGCAGCGTAAAAGTCTACTGAGCAGGATGTTTGGGGGTAGTCGTCGATGAAACTGTTGGAGTTCTTGAAGCGTGAGCGCAAGAAATCCGCCTCGGTGGCCAAAGAACGATTACAAATCATCGTGGCGCATCAGCGTAGCCAACGTGGTCAGCCTGACTACATGCCGCTGCTTGAGCGCGAACTGCTCGAAGTGATCCGTCGTTATGTGCATGTGGATGACGACGCCATTCAAATTTCGCTGGATAGCGAAGATAACTGTTCGGTGCTTGAGCTTAACGTCACGCTGCCTAAAAGCTAAACGTTAAGGAGCGCTTAGAGGGGCGGCGGGAAGCGTCGCGGGTGTGCTAGGCTTGGGCTTTTGTTCCCATCCAGCGAATGATGCCTCGGCGCATGGGTGGGCTGTCACGCTCAAGGGAGTTTGCATCCATGGCGCCACCGAATGCCGCCCCTGCCAGTTTTCTCTGGCACGATTATGAGACCTTTGGTGCCGATCCGCGTCGCGATCGGCCCGCTCAGTTTGCTGCATTACGCACCGATGCCGACCTCAACGAAATCGGCGACCCTATCGAGCTGTACTGTAAGCCCGCCGATGATTATTTGCCGCACCCCTCCGCTTGCCTGATTACCGGCATCACGCCTCAAAAAGCGCAGCGTCGTGGGCTTCCCGAAGCCGAGTTCGCCCGTCAGGTGCAGAGCGCCATGAGCGAGCCCGGCACCTGCGTGGCAGGCTACAACAGCCTGCGTTTTGATGATGAAGTCTCCCGCCATCTGTTTTATCGCAACCTGCTTGATCCCTATGCCCGCGAGTGGCAAAACGGCAACTCCCGATGGGATTTAATCGACGTGGTGCGGGCGTTCTATGCGCTGCGCCCAGAGGGTATTGAGTGGCCGCTGCGGGAAGATGGCGCTCCCAGCTTTAAACTGGAGCACCTCACCGCTGCGAATGGCATTGCCCATGAGGGCGCCCACGACGCGGTGTCAGATGTGCGCGCCACCATCGCGCTGGCGCGGCTGTTGAAAGCGCGTAACCCTAAACTGTTCGATTACCTGCTTGGCCTGCGCGGCAAGCGCGCGGTGGCCAAGCAGCTGGACCTGCCCAGTGCCAAGCCGCTGCTGCATATTTCCCGCCGCTATCCTGCCAGCCGAGGCTGTAGCGCGCTGGTGATGCCGCTGGCGGAGCACCCCACGAACCCCAACGGGGTGATCGTTTACGATTTAAGCGTCGACCCCGGCGATTTACTGGCGCTCAGCGCCGAGCAGATTCGTGAGCGGGTGTTCGTCAGCCAGCAGGATCTCTCTGAAGGGGAGGCGCGCATTCCGCTCAAAGTCATTCATATCAACCGCTGCCCGGTAATCTTTCCAGCCAAGGTGTTGAAAGATGTTGAGGGCGAGCAGAAAGGTGAGTACGGCGCGATTGTCGCGCGTCTAGGCATCGATATTGCCGCCTGCCGAGGGCACTGGAAAACCCTACGTGAGGCTAGCGGTTTAGCGCAGAAGGTGGCCGAGGTGTTCAGTGGCGGCTACGAAGAGTCGCCTCAAGACCCTGACTTAATGCTCTACTCCGGCAGTTTTTTCTCTGCCGCTGACCGTCAGCAGATGGAGCGAGTGCTGGCCATGGACCCCTGGGACTTAGTGGGGCAGCGCTTCGCCTTTCAAGACCCACGCCTGGAAGAGATGCTGTTTCGCTTTCGCGCCCGCAGCTACCCCGACACCCTGGAGGGTGAAGAGCGCGAGCAGTGGGAGGCGTTTCGCTGGATGCGCATGAACGATCCCGCGCTATCGGGTTTTACGCTTAAAGCATTTGCCCGGGAAATCGAGCGTTATAATCAGCAAGCGCTAACAGACCGAGAGCGCCAGATACTCGAAGAGTTGGTGATGTTTGTTGAGGCCATGATGCCAGCCCAGGCATTTGATGCCTGAGCTGGCGGTGGGGTTAGCGCGCGTCGAACGGCGTGCGCGCTTCACGGTAGGTCGCGATGTCGCTGGGCGAGTCGCCGGGATTGAAGCGAATATCCAGCTGGCGTGATAGAAGTTCTGGCCATAGCGATTGGAGCTCCTCAACGCTTACGTCCAAAGCAAGGGCTGCTAACTGCTCGCGGCGGTCAAAGCGCACCTCATCGAGCGCGGTGGCCTGCCAATAGCGGTTGGTCATGCTTGGCAGGCTAGTGTCCCGTTGGTTCAGGCGGTCGTGAACCGCTTGACGGTGGGCAGCCAGTTCGCCATTGCTTAGTGTGTTAAGACGCGCTTCTGCGGCTTCCATAAAAGCATCCATGCGCTCGGCAATGGTGCTGCTATCCACATCCGGCGACTGTACGATCAGACTAATGCCCGGGGCTTCCAGCATCGGTGAATAGCCCGCATTGACGATATAACCTAGTTGCTCTTCAGTGCGTAACTGCTGGTAGAACGGCGTGTCTAGCCACTGGGCTAGCACGCTCAAGCGCGCCTGCTCCTCAACGCTGGTATCGCGCCCCTGCAGATAGCGTAGCACCAGCGACTCTTCGCGAGTGCTGTGAGGATGCAGTATTTCCGACTCACTACTGACTTCTAGCGGTGTCAGCGGAGGAATGTCGTCGCGTGTCAAACGTGGCGTAAGCGCACCGCGAATCAGGTTAGCCTGTTCCTGCGCCTGCTCGGCGTTCAGGTTGCCCACCGCCATGGCGTCGATGTACAAATCATCCAAGAAGCGCCGACGGAAATTCTCCAAATGGCGCTTCTCTAGCCGCTGGCTCGCTTCCAGTAGTTCAGCAGTGGACCACTGCGGCGTCAGTAGTGCTTCACCTAGTGCGCGGCTTGCCTGGCCGGTGAGCGATGCTTGAGGGGCGTTACGCCACTCCCGCTGTAGCTGATAGCGCACCCGCTCAAACGCACCGGTAGAGATATCCGCCTGCTGAAGCTGTTCAATGGCTTGCTCGATCAGCGGTGTTTGACCATCACGCCAGCCAGAAAACGACAGCGTCATACCGCGCGCATGGGCGTAAGCGCTAAACGACTGCCCGGCGATCCGCGCGGGGTAGAGCGGCTCATTAAGGCTGTCGTTCAGCCAGCCTGCCAGCAAGCGCGTGAGCACCGCTTCTTCCGCCGAGTAGCTGGCGCTGGGGTGCTGCAAACTCACCCGCCACTCGACGCTGGGCGTATTAAAACGGCTGTCCTGCATGTGCCAAGTGGTAAACGTAGGCGTCTCAATCAAGGCAGTAGGCTGCTCATCCTGGCCCCCCTGAAGGGTGAGGTCGCTGGCAATAAAGGGGTTAGGTTCTGGTAAGGCTAAGCCGCTCAGCGCCTGGCCGGTGGCGGTCGGCGGCTGCTCTTTCCACTGGGTGTTAAACCACGGCGATACGGTGTCGCTTTCGACATCCGGTGCAGAGTAAAAACGTAGCATGTTGTCCTGAGTCAGTGCGTCCAAGTAGCGCTGCTGGCGTTCACTGTCCATGCCGTCCATCCGGTACGCGGCGTACTGCACGTCCTCCACCGGGTAGCGCGAAAGGCTCATGGCTAGGCGGGTGGCCTCTTGCTGGGGGGCGCCGTGCTGCTGAAAGCGAAATGCCTGCTCGCTAAGGCTTTTCTGCTCGTCGTAGCGCCACTCGGCCAGCCCGTCGGCGCGAATCTGCTCGATCGCGGCAAACAGCGTGGCTTCGATGTCGTCAAGGCGTTCGGCACCTGCGGGCGTCAGGCTAATGGAGACGGTAAATAGTGCTTCATTGCCATCACCGCGGCCCACACCCGCTGAGAGCCCGTCGGCTAGGCCCGCCTCACGCAGCACGGCCAGCAGGCTACCGTCACCCTCATCGCCCAGTAAATGCGCAATGAGCTGAGTTGGCTTGGTGCGATACTCGTCGGTAGGGTCGGGAATCGGGAAATAGAAACGCAGTTGGCGACGATCCTGCAGCGATTGTCGCTCTACGTAGCGCGGCAGCGTGTCGGGGTCGATCAGCGGTGCATCAATGGTGGGGGCGCTCAAATCATGATCGGGAATATCGGCAAACCGCTCCACCACTAGGGCTTCCAGCTCGTCCAGCGGTTGGGGAGCTACCACCGCCAAGTTCATCACGTTGGCATCGTAGTAGCGGTGGTAGAACTCGATCACCCGCTCGCGCAGCGTTGCCTCGCCTTCTGGGTCGGCTAGCGTGTCTCGGCTGCCCACCGCAAACCCTGTAGTGGGATTGTCAGGGTTGAGTAACTGGTTTAGCACATCGTTCTCGCGGCGTGATTCATCGCGAATACGCGCCATGTACTCGGAGTGAACGATATTGCGCTCGCTCTCCAAGTGGTCAGCATTAAACAGCGGCGAGAGGAAAAACTCGCTAAAGCGGTCTAGTGCGCCGGGCAGTGCTGAAGGCTCAATATCGAAAAAGTAGTTGGTGTCCTGCTGGGCCGTGAAGGCGTTATGAGAGCCTGCGTTGTCGGAAATATATTGCTGGTAGGCATCCGATTGCGGGTAGGGTTCGGTGCCCAAGAACAGCATATGTTCCAAAAAGTGCGCCAGCCCCTGCAGGTCGTCTGGGTCCTGGGCGCTGCCGACCCGCACGTTCATGGAGGCGGCGGCTTTATCAGCCTCCGGGTCGCTCACTAATAGCGCCTGCAGGCCGTTTTCGAGCGTTAAAACGCGGTAGTCGCGGTCATCAAACGGGCTCACCTTGGGGATGGTCACATCTGCCACCGGGCTCTCTTCCGCCCATGCGCTGGGGGCGGCTATCCAGAGCAGGCTGATGGTCAGGCCGAGAACGGCACGCCGCGCCTTGAGGCGGGGCGGAATAGCGTAAGTAGGTCGTAACATTACGGCTCCTGTGACACGGTCCAGCGCAGCATCGGCCCTGTGGGGTGTGCGCAAGAGGGTGACTGGTAGGCAGGGTTATTAACATGCTTTGATACCGGAAAAGCGCCCAACAGTTCCAGCGGTGCCGGTATCAATAGTGGTGTTAGCGACGATAAATCAGTGCTGGGGTCTAACCATTGCGTCAGCGCTTCCGGTGGAATGATCACCGGTAGACGGTCGGTGAGCGACGATAAGCAAGCGTTGGCGGGCACACTGATCAGCGCTGTTGAGTCGGCAAACGTAGTTAACGTGGTGTGATAACGGCACCATAGCGCGCCTAGCAGCAGCGGCGCACGATTCACCTGGGTGACCAGAAACGGCTGTTTGCTGCGGGCCTGGGGCTTCCAGACGTAAAAGCCGCTGACCGGAATTACGCAGCGCCGGGCGCTAAAGGCCTCGTGAAACATGGCCCGCTTGCTCAGTGTTTCCGCCCGCGCGCAGTGGGGGGCGTGGTCGAGCACTTTGAGCCACGGCGGCGTCAGCCCCCAAAACAGTGGCGTGTGTGTTAAGCGCCCCTGCTCAAGGCGGAAGGCCGACACAGGTTGACGCGGGGCTAGATTGGGCGACTCAATGAGTGGCTCGGTGCTCTTCAGGTCTGGCGCAAGGCGGGCGAGCGATAGGCGCTGTACGTGTAGGCGTCCCGTCATGCCGATCTCCTTAATGCGCGATGCCTGCGGCGCTGGTACAAAATGGCGAGGGGGAGTAGTAATACGTTAAATGTCGCGTTTTAGTGTCGAAAACAGTGTTCGATGTAAGGTATCCTATCGTATACCTTGCTCACGCTAAAGCGCGATGAGGCATTCTTCCCTGTTTGCCGTTGACCTGAAGAGATCGCCATGGCCCGTCCTAGACAGCATGCGCCCGATGCCCTCCACGCGCAGGTCATGCACGCTTGTGATGAGTGGTTGGCTAAGCAGCCAGTCCATGGTTTATCACTACGTGCCCTGGCCAGAGAGGTGGGCTGTGCGCCCAGTACGCTGCTAAAACTATACGGCAGCTTTAATAATTTATTGCAGCATGTCAACGTCGAAACCCTCGCGCGTTTGCAGCATACCATTACCAGCCTGGCCGAAGACGACCCCGAGCCGTGGTTGCGCGCCTTAGCGGATGCCTATTGGCGGTTTGCGGAGCAAGACTGCTACCGCTGGCAGCTGCTGTTTGACTACCCGCTCGCCCAGGAAGGGGAGTTGGGCCAGCGCCAGAGCGACCTGATTGAAGCCCTGTTTACCCAGGTGGAGACATCGTTAAAGCAGTATCAACCTGCGCTGGATGACCTGGAAGCACGCTGCCTTGGCCGTACCTTGTGGGGCAGCGTTCACGGCTTGGTGCAGCTTGGCTTGAACGAGCGGCTAGGCTACTGGCAAGGGCAGCAACTCAAAGTCGATGAACTATTGGATCAACTCATGAGCACCGTGCTGGCCGGGTTGCGACACCGGGAGGCGGTGACGTGACATGGGGGATCAAAACCACCCGCTGCTTGCTGCGCCGCGTGATCTACGTGGCCATGCGCGTTTGCTACCGGCTGTCGGTGCATGGCCAAGGGCACGTACCCAAACAGGGCGCTGCGTTGGTCGTCTGTAACCACGTTAGCTTTATGGATGCGCTAGTGCTGGGCGGTGGAAGCCCTAGGCCGCTACGGTTTGTGATGGATCAGCCCATCTTCGAATCCCGCTGGCTGAAGTGGTGGTTTCAACTGGTCGGAGCGATTCCGGTCGAATCGGAACGCCATAGCCCGGGAGCGCTGCGGCGCACCCTGGATGAAGTGAGCAAGGCGCTGCGTGAGGGCGATGTCGTGATGGTGTTTCCGGAAGGGCGCTTAACCCCAGATGGCGACATTCATACCTTTCGCCGTGGGCTCGAAACCATTCTCGCCCGAGACAACGTGCCAGTAATTCCGGCAGGCTTGGCGGGGCTCTGGGGGTCGTGGACCTCCCACTACGGCGGCAAAGCACTAAAGAAGTGGCCTTCGCGGTTTAGAGCGCCAGTGAGCCTGCACTTTGGTCCGCCCATTTTAGTGCATGAAGTCGAGGGTGTGGCGTTAAGGCGCTTCTTGGAGCAGCGGGTTAGGGCATTGAAGGCCGCGGGCGATAGCGAGATCGCCCGTTGCCAGTCGCGACAGCAGGATTAGCGGCGGGGCAAGCGCAGCTTTTGCCAGCAGCGCGCTGAGGTGATCAGGTTATCGCGAATTTCCAGAATCTCCATCCGCGTGTTGCCGATCTGCAGGCAGGCTGGGCCTTCTGGGAAAGCTTCTAAGTGCTCAAGAATTAACCCGTTTAACGTCTTTGGGCCGTCGGTCGGCAGTTGCCACCCCAGCATCTTATTGATCTCACGAATGTTAGCCGTGCCTTCAATGACATGGCTACCATCATCCTGCTGGTGAATCTCGTCATCTTCAGAAACGTCGGTGGTGAACTCGCCGACGATCTCTTCGAGAATATCCTCAAGTGTCACCAGCCCCTCTACATCGCCGTACTCATCCACCACGATGCCGATCCGCCGCTTCTGCTTTTGAAAATTCAGCAGCTGGGTATGCAGCGGTGTGGATTCGGGAATGAAGTAGGGCTCGCGTGCCTCTTGAACAATCGCCGCTTTAGTGACTTCGCTGCGGGATAAAAAGCGCGCCGCGTTGCGCAGGTGCAGCATGCCAATAATGTTGTTGATATCGCCCTTATAGACCGGCAGGCGTGTGTGCTGGCTGGTGCGGATCTGGGTCAGAATATCTTCCAGCGAGTCGTCCAGGTCGATGCCCAACACTTCGTGGCGGGGCACCATGATGTCGTTCACCGTCACGTTTTCAAGATCCAGAATCGACAGCAGCATGGCCCGGTGGCGGTAAGGGATCAGGGTGCCCGCTTCATGCACCACAGTGCGCAGCTCGTCACGAGTTAGGCTATCGCCGCCACTATCCACGCTTTTCACGCCAATCAGCCTTAGCAGACCGTTCGACATCACATTGACCAGCCATACCAAGGGGTAGAGTAGCTTTAGCAGCGGCTCCAGGGCGTAGGAGGTGGGGTAAGCAATGCGCTCAGGCTTGATGGCCGCGTAGGTTTTGGGTGTAACTTCCGCGAAAATCAGAATAGTGATGGTGAGCAACGCGGTGGAAATAGCCGGGCCGGACACATCGCCAAAAAAGTGGATGGCAATAATCGTGGCAATGGAGGCTGCCAAGTTATTGACGAAGTTATTGCCAATCAGAATAACGCCAATGAGTCGATCAGGGCGGGTGAGCAAGCGCATCACGCGCTTGGCGCTACGGTCGCCGCTGTTGGCTTGGTGGCTAAGTCGATAGCGGTTGATCGACATCATGCCCGTTTCAGAACTAGAGAAGAAGGCAGACAGCAGGATGAGTAAGGCTAGCAGGCCGAACAGTAACCCCAGAGGGAAGTCGTCGCTCAAGTCGAAAGTTCCTTTATGGCGTATTAAGCTCGATTTGTAGAAGCATGGCAGTGGCGTGTCAAGCGTGCGTTTACTGACGCGAGATCACCACTAAGCCCGCAGACTTAGCGGTTAAGCAGAATTTCCAGCACGAATTTACTACCAAAGTAGGCCAGCAGCAGAAGGGCACAGCCACCGAGGGTCCAGCGCACGGCACGCATGCCGCGCCAGCCAAAACGGTAGCGGCCCACCAGTAGCGTGGTGAAAATGATCCAGGCGCCCAGTGAGAGAACAGTTTTATGAACCAAGTGCTGAGCAAACAGGTTATCGAGGAAGATTAAGCCGCTGATAATTGAGAGTGTCAGCAGCACAATGCCTGCCCAGACCAGTTCAAACAGCACCCGCTCCATGGTGGTCAGCGGTGGCAGCGACTGGACGATTCCGCGAATATGGTGGTGACGCAGCGCCTGGTTTTGCAATCCCACCAGCACCGCTTGCACGGCGGCAATGGCGAGCACGGCAAACGCCAGAGCAGAGCTCACGGCATGCAGCAAAATACCCGGTGTTAAGCCGCTATGGCTGCCCTGGCTAGGCAGCCAAGTGGCCACAACCAGGGCAATGCCAGCAAGTGGAAACAGCGCGATGCCCGCATTAAGCACTGGCTTGAATAGGCTGGCCACCAGCACCACATTCACCGCCACCGCCATCAATAACGTGGCACTGGTGGTAAAGCCGGGCAGCAGCCCCGGTGATTCCCCCACCAACTGCACGACCACGGGAATATGCAACAGTAGGCCCAGCGCGCCTAGCAGACGTACCATGCCCTGGCGGGGAGGCACCCGGCGAAACAGCGTCATGCCCTGCCAAATGGCAGCGGCGACATAGAGTATAAAAGCGATCGTGGCGAACGGGAGCGCCTGCATGATGCTATCCATGCGCCTTGCAGCGCGTTGTTGAGAAGAATAGGGTCAGAACAGCGCCTGTATCCGAGTGGCAATACCTCCCAGTCAGGACGCCTCAATGTATTTTCCGGTCATCTAGATCGGCCCGCCTACTATAACCAATCAAGGCGGCGTCGCACAGCCATCGAGCGCCAACGCTGACGCCCATGGAGACTCAGGCCGCGAGCGCGTATAATCTCGGCCACATTCGTCCGGTGAATACGCCCGGCGACAGCGACGGAGGCAGAGGCCCCATGTTTCAGAATCTGAGCGAGCGTCTTTCCCAGACGCTGAAGTCGATCAAAGGCCAAGCACGGCTAACCGACGACAATATCAAAGATACCCTACGTGAAGTACGCAAAGCGCTGCTTGAGGCAGACGTAGCGCTACCGGTAGTTAAAGCCTTTATTGAGCGGGTGCGCGAGCGTGCGGTCGGCCAAGAGGTGTCGAAAAGCCTCTCGCCGGGCCAGCAGTTCGTCAAAATCGTCCAGCAAGAGCTGGAAGCGATTATGGGCGAGGCCAATGAAGGCCTTGGCCTAAAAGGCTCTCCCGCTGTCGTGCTGATGGCCGGTTTGCAGGGGGCGGGTAAAACCACCTCCGTCGCCAAGCTGGCCCGCTACCTGCGCGAGCGCGAAAAGAAAAAAGTGCTGGTGGTCTCGGCAGACGTCTACCGTCCGGCGGCCATCGACCAGCTTGAAACCCTGGCGAAAGAGGTTCAGGTCGACTTCTTTCCCTCCCGCTCTGATCAGAAGCCGGTCGACATCGCCAACGCGGCCATCAAGCACGCTAAAATTCAGTTCCACGACGTAGTGCTAGTCGATACTGCAGGCCGCCTTGCCATCGATGAAGCGATGATGGCGGAAATTCAGGCACTGCATAAGGCGGTTTCTCCCCAAGAAACGCTGTTTGTTGTCGATGCCATGACTGGCCAGGATGCGGTAAATACCGCCAAGGCGTTCAATGAAGCGCTGCCCTTGACCGGTGTGATCCTGACCAAGGCTGATGGTGATGCAAGGGGTGGTGCTGCACTGTCTGTCCGTCATGTCACGGGTAAGCCGATCAAGTTTATGGGGGTTGGTGAAAAGGTCGATGCGCTAGAGCCTTTCCACCCCGACCGGGTCGCGTCTCGAATTCTTGGTATGGGCGACATGCTGTCGCTGATCGAAGAAGCCGAGCGCACGGTGGATAAAGACAAGGCCGCCAAGCTTGCCAGTAAGGTGAAGAAGGGCGATGGCTTTGATCTTGAGGACTTCCGTGACCAGCTTCAGCAGCTCAAGAAAATGGGCGGCATGGGCGGCCTGCTCGGCAAACTGCCGGGTATGGGCCAAATGGCCGAACTGGCGCAAGGCCCCGGCCCTGAGAAGGAGCTAGGCAAGCTAGAAGCGCTGATCAACTCCATGACGCCCAAAGAGCGCCGCAAGCCCGACATCATTAACGGTTCGCGCAAACGCCGCATAGCAGCGGGGGCGGGCCTGCAGGTGCCTGACTTGAACCGCCTGCTAAAGCAGCACAAGCAGATGCAGAAGATGATGAAGAAAGCGGGCAAGAAAGGTGGCATGCAGAAAATGATGCGCGGTATGTCGGGCATGATGGGTGGCGGCGGCGGCCCGGGTGGCCCCGGTGGTATGGGCGGCATGGGTGGTCCTGGCGGCTTACCCTGGCGCTAAATGGTGCCTATCGTCGTGTTCTGATGCGCTTGGTAAGGTTGACGGCCTGTGAGTTTTCTGGCTGTCAGGCTTTCCAAGCCGAGCGCATTTGCGTAGAATGCGGCCTCTTCATGCGTGGGTGTTGGCAAAATGTGCGTTAGCACGGCCCCAATACTTGCCAATGAAGGTCCTGATGGTGTGTCGCCTTGGCTTATATAAGCAGGTGGTGCGCCAAGAAAACAGTATGACGAGTGTTCTGATAGCGGTTTGCGCTATGCCCCACTCTCGTAACCTCAACCGAAGGATAGTTATCGTATGGTTACCATTCGTTTGGCACGTGGTGGCGCCAAAAAGCGTCCCTTTTATCACCTGACTGTTACCGATTCTCGCAACGCCCGTGATGGCCGTTTCATCGAGCGTATCGGCTTCTTCAATCCGGTTGCCCGTGGTCAAGAAGAGCGTCTGCGTGTTGATCTGGATCGCGTTACTCACTGGCAGAGCCAAGGCGCCCAGCTGTCTGGTCGTGTTGCTGAGCTGGTTAAAGAAGCGCGCAAGCAGGCCTAAGCCTGTTGCCCGTCGCAAGTCATAGCAATAGATGCTGTTGTAGCTGGAGTGGTCGTCAATGACGCGTTTTAACACTAGCCATACTGACGACACACATGTGGTGCTTGGTAAGCTAACTAGCCCTCACGGGATTAAAGGTTGGCTGAAGGTGTACTCCTATACCAACCCCATGGACAGCATTCTAGAGTACCCTGAGTGGTGGGTGCGCCAAGGGGAAACCCTCACGCGTATGACCGTGGTTCAGGGGAGTCGGCAAGGTAAAGGGTTGGTGGTGCAGTTAAAAGGTGTGGATGACCGAACGGCAGCCGAAGCGCTGGCGCAAGCGGATATCCTGATGCCGAAAGAGTCACTGCCTGAGCTTTCCGACGATGAGTATTACTGGCATGAGCTTGAGGGCCTTACTGTCTTCACTCGGTCAGGCGAACGGTTAGGGCAGGTCAGCTACCTGTTCGAGACCGGCGCGAACGATGTCATGGTGGTACGCGGTGATAACGACGCAATCGACAAGCGCGAGCGGCTGTTACCCTTTTTGCCTGATGATGTGATCGTTGAGATCGACCTGGAAGATGGCCGTATGGTGGTCGACTGGGATCCTGAGTTCTGATGAGCCAAGACGCTTTGAACGAACGGTCAGCGGACGATCCAGCGGTGCTCGAAGAGGACGCGACAGACGTGCCGGCGATGTGGATTGGCGTGGTATCGCTGTTTCCCGACATGTTCGATGCGATAACCCAGCAAGGTGTGATCGGTCGAGCGGTAGAGAAGCAGCGTATTGCCCTTGAGTTCTGGAATCCGCGTGATTATGCCACCGACCGCCACCGCAGCGTGGACGATCGCCCCTATGGCGGCGGCCCCGGTATGCTAATGAAGGTAGACACCCTCCGGGCGGCTATCTTTGATGCTCGCCAACGTGCCGAGCAGGCAACCGGTCTCACGCCGACGGTGATCTACCTATCGCCCCAAGGGCGCCGGTTAGATCAGCAGGGCGTTCAAGTGCTCGCCTCGGCAGGCCCTCTTGTAGTGGTTGCCGGGCGCTATGAAGGCATTGATGAGCGCGTGGTGGAGAGTGACATCGATGAAGAGTGGTCGATTGGCGACTATGTGCTGAGCGGCGGCGAGTTGCCCGCGATGGTGCTGATCGACGCAGCGGCAAGGCTGGTACCCGGCGTGCTGGGCCACCAGGATTCCGCTATCGAAGACTCGTTTAATGACGGCTTGTTAGACTGCCCGCACTATACCCGTCCTGAAGTCATCGACGGGCGCCGAGTGCCTGAGGTGCTGCTAAGCGGAAATCATGCAGCCATCAAGCGCTGGCGGTTAAAGCAGTCGCTGGGGCGTACCTGGCAGCGTCGTCCTGATCTGTTAGCAGGGCGAACCCTTAACGCCGAGCAGCAAGTGCTGCTAGACGAGTTTATCGAGGAACACGCTCTGTCCGCTACGTTGGGTAAAGCGGAGTAGGCAGAGCGGCGGTGCAGGACGGATACGGTAGTAAGCTTACGTACCTGCGTCACCCATAACGACTCCCGCGTAGCTCGCTTCGAGCGCCGGGATCACGGTTTGCCCCTTCCACGACTGCGTGGCAAGCCATTACGTTATTTAGGAGTATGAAGATGAGCAGCAAGAACAAGGTGATCCAGGCGATCGAAGCCGAGCAAATGAGCAAAGAGATTCCTGCTTTTGCACCGGGCGACACCATCGTCGTTCAGGTTAAAGTAAAAGAAGGTACTCGTGAGCGTCTGCAGGCGTTTGAAGGTGTGGTCATCGGTAAGCGTAACCGCGGCCTGAACTCCGCTTTCACCGTACGCAAAATCTCCCACGGTGTTGGCGTTGAGCGTACCTTCCAGACCTACAGCCCGCTGGTTGACTCTATCGAAGTCAAGCGTCGTGGTGACGTTCGTCAAGCCAAACTGTACTACCTGCGTGAGCGCAGCGGTAAGTCGGCGCGTATCAAGGAAAAACTGGCTTAATCGCCACTTTTTTCACGGGCGCACGGCGCTCGGATACGGAAAACCCCGTCACCGCTTTGCGGGGCGGGGTTTTTGTTTGTCGCCTTGCAGGGAGACCGTTAGCCTATGAGCGTGATTGATGCTTATCTGGATGCTCTGTGGTTAGAGCAGGGAGCCAGCGACCATACGCTAGCGGCCTATCGGCGCGATTTAGCCGCTTGGCAGCAGCAGCTTGAACGCGATGATGAAACGCTGCTCACAGCCTCGCCAACGCGTTTTAGCACTTGGATGGAGCAGCGTCGCGAGCAAGGCTACCAACTGCGCAGCAACGCCAGAATGCTTTCGTCACTACGCAGTTTTTATCGCTGGGCACGGCTCTATGGACATATAGACAGCGACCCGCTGGCCAACGTGTCGCTCCCCAAAGTGCGCCCCAGCCTGCCCGATACGTTGGAAGAAGACGAGGTCGAGCGCCTGCTGCTGGCCCCGGATGTGGGCACGCCGCTGGGTGTGCGTGATCGCACCATGCTGGAGCTGCTTTACGCCTGTGGGCTGCGGGTGTCTGAGCTTGTTGGCCTGACCGGCGATGCAGTCAACTTGCGCCAGGGGGTGGTGCGCGTGCGCGGCAAAGGGGATAAAGACCGCCTAGTGCCCATGGGGGAGGAGGCCGCCGAGTGGCTAGCGCAGTACTTAAAAACGGCGCGGCCAGCGTTGATGCAGGACCCAACGCGCCCAGCGCTGTTCCCCGGGCGAGGCGATAACTCAATGACGCGGCAGACATTTTGGCACCGTATTAAAGCCCACGCCATCACGGCAGGAATATCGCGGCCGCTGTCGCCTCACACGTTGCGCCACGCATTCGCGACTCATTTATTGAATCATGGGGCTAATTTGCGGGTCGTACAGCTGCTGTTAGGTCATAGCGACCTATCCACCACACAAATTTATACTCACGTTGCCCAGGCGCGCCTGGAGCAACTGCATGCTGACCACCATCCACGAGGTTAATCAAAGAATGCGCCAACGTATGCCTTCAGCTGCGAAATCCTGTGCCCCCTGGCTGGTGCTGGCGGGCAGTTTACTGCCTGCTTTTGCCTACGCCGATGATGTTGCCGAGCGCTTGGCTGAAAATTTACAGGTGAACGGCCAGCCGATGCCGGTAGATCAGGTGAGCGCCACGCCGATGGAAGGGATCTATCATGTTCGTCTGGAGAGCGGTGAGTCGTTTTACTCCAATGCCGACGGTAGCCACTTTTTGGTAGGGGATCTCTACCAAAATGCGGATAATGGACTAGTGAATCTGACCGAGCAGTCCCGCAACCAAGAGCGAGCAGCGGCGCTGGCAGCGATTCCCGAGAGCGAGCGCGTCGTGTTTAGGGGCGTCGAGGAGCCCAAGGCCACGGTGGTGGTGTTTACCGACCCCACCTGCCCCTATTGCGAGCGCCTCCATGAGACCGTGCCCGAGCTCAACGAACGTGGGATTGCGGTACACTATCTCGCTTTTCCACGAGCTGGTATGGGCAGTGGCGCCGCTAACACCCTCCAGCAAGTCTGGTGCTCTGATAACCGCAGTGAAGCGATGAATCAGGCTAAAGAGGGCCAGACGATTGCCGCAGAAGCCAGCTGCGATAACCCGGTGGCAGATCAGTACGCCTTGGGGCAAGCGCTAGGGGTGCAAGGCACGCCAGCTATTATCCTGCCCGATGGGCAAATGGTGCCTGGATTTGTACCCCCCGAGCGGCTCGTTGCCATGTTAGGCTTGGAAGATGAATAACGTCACATAAGTGACGAACGGACACGCTGAGACACTGATTTAAGAAGCGGCACCCGCGGGTGCCCAACACGAAAGGGGAAGTATTTTGAAACCGGTAAGAGTAGGCATTTGTGGGTTAGGCACTGTGGGTGGCGGCACCTTCAACGTATTAACGCGCAACGCGGATGATATTAGCCGCCGCGCAGGCCGCCCGATTGTGATTGAGCAGGTTGCCCACCGCAGTATTCATCCCGACTGCGATATTACCGGCATTAACGCGACATCCGATGTCTTCGAGGTGGCGAACAACCCCAACGTAGATGTGCTGGTCGAGCTGATTGGCGGATACGATATTGCCCGCGAGCTGGTGCTCACCGCGATTGCCAACGGCAAGCACGTGGTCACCGCCAACAAGGCGCTGATCGCCGTTCACGGTAACGAGATTTTCCGTGCGGCCCATGAAAAGGGCGTGATCGTTGCCTTTGAAGCCGCCGTCGCGGGGGGGATTCCCGTCATCAAATCGCTGCGTGAAGGCCTGGGTGCTAACCGTATCGAGTGGGTCGCGGGCATTATCAACGGCACCGGTAACTTCATTCTGACTCACATGCGCGACGAAGGCCGTGCCTTTGAAGACGTATTGGCCGAGGCCCAGGCGCTTGGCTATGCCGAAGCCGACCCGACGTTCGATGTGGAAGGCATCGATGCCGCCCACAAGCTGACCATCCTGGCCTCGATTGCCTACGGCGTGCCGTTGCAGTTTGAAAAAGCTTTCACCGAAGGGATCTCCCGCATTACTGCCGAAGACGTGGAGCAGGCCGACAACCTCGGTTACGTCATCAAGCATCTGGGGATCTCCAAGCGTACCGATCAAGGCCTTGAGCTGCGTGTTCACCCCACGTTGATTCCCAAAGAGCGCCTGCTGGCCAATGTGCATGGTGTGAAAAACGCCATTGCGGTCATGGGCGACGCGGTTGGCCCCACGCTGTATTACGGCGCGGGTGCGGGTGCTGAGCCAACGGCGTCTGCCGTGGTGGCGGATCTGCTGGACGTGGCCCGCGACATCGCCACCGACCACCACTACCGGGTACCTTATCTGGCGTTTAGCGGCATCGACGAAGACGTGAGCCAGCTGCCGATTATGCCGATGGAAGAGATCACCACGGCTTACTACCTGCGCCTGCTGGCGGTAGACCGCCCCGGTGTGCTGGCCCGTGTAGCGACCATTCTGGCCGAGCAGGGCATCTCCATTGAAGCGCTGATTCAGAAAGAGGCCACCGAAGGCGAGCTGGTACCGATCATTCTGCTGACGCATCGCACCAAAGAGAAGCAGATGAACGAAGCGATCCGCGAGATCGAAGCCATGGCGGATATTGCAGGCCCCGTCACGCGTATTCGCGTAGAAAGCCTGGACGAAGGAGAGTAACCGATGCGCTATATCAGCACGCGTGGGCAAGCCCCCGCGCTCTCTTTCGAAGAGGTGGTGCTTACCGGTATGGCCAGCGACGGCGGCCTCTACGTCCCGGAAACGCTGCCTGAGTTCTCCAAAGAAGAGCTGGCCGACATGGCCGGGCTCTCCTACGCCGAGATCGCCTTTCGGGTGATGAAACCGTTCGTCAATGGTGAGATCGACGACGAGACCTTCCGCCGTTTGGTGACCGAGGCGTACGCCACGTTCAACCACGACGCAGTGGTGCCGTTAAAGCAGCTGGATGCCAGCCACTTCCTGTTAGAGCAGTTCCACGGCCCGACGCTGGCGTTTAAAGACGTGGCGCTGCAACTGTTGGGGCGACTGCTGGATCACTTCCTGAAAAAGCGTGGTGAACGCGCGGTGATCATGGGCGCCACCTCTGGCGACACCGGCTCGGCGGCCATCGAAGGCTGCCGCCACTGCGACAACCTCGATATTTTTATACTGCACCCCCACAACCGCGTCTCCGAAGTGCAGCGCCGTCAGATGACCTCGGTGCTCGCCGACAACGTCTTCAACATCGCCATCGAAGGCAACTTCGACGACGCCCAGGCGATGGTCAAGGCCAGCTTTGCCAATCAAGGCTTCTTGAACGGCACGCGGCTTGTGGCAGTGAATTCGATCAACTGGGCGCGCATCATGGCCCAGATCGTCTACTACGTGGCCGCAGGCGTGGCCTTGGGTGCGCCCCAGCGGGAAGTGAGCTTCTGCGTGCCCTCGGCTAACTTCGGCAACGTCTTTGCGGGCTACATGGCCTACAAGATGGGCCTGCCGGTGAAGCAGTTCATCATTGCCACCAATGCTAACGATATTCTGCACCGCACGTTGGCGGCTAACGACTTCTCCAAGAAAGAGCTCGCAGCCACGCTGGCACCCTCTATGGATATCGTCGTGTCGTCCAATTTCGAGCGCCTGCTGTTCGATGCCTACGACCGTGATGGTGCCGCCGTGGCAGCTCTGCTGGAACGCTTCCAGCAAGAGCCTACTGCGCTTGCCGATGCGCCGCTGGCCAAGCTGCGCGAGAAGTTCGCCAGCTACAGCGTCGATGACGAGACGATTCTGGAAGTGATTCGGGAAGCGCATCATCGTACCGGCGAGATTCTCGATCCGCATACGGCGACCGGCTACCGAGCGGCCGAGCGGGCACGTGTAGACACCTCCACGCCGATGATCACCCTGGCCACCGCCCACCCGGCGAAGTTCGCCGAAGCCGTGGTAAAAGCGGGCTTCCAGGGCGTGCCGCTGCCGACCCACATGGACGACCTGCTGGAGCGCGAAGAGCGCTATACGGTGTTGCCCGCAGAATTGAGCGCGGTACAGCAGTTCGTCGCTGACAACCGTCGCTGAGGTGATATGACCCAAGTGTCACCCCTTTCTCAGCAGAGTAACCAGCCCCGCCTAGAGCCTCGTCCCCTGGACGAGGCTGTTTATTTGCGTGCGCAATCCGAAGGGCTGAGCGAGCTTCAGGCAAGGCTTTTGGCGTCGCGGCTGCCCGGCTATACCGGGGAGCTTGCGCCGCTGGTGTCGCCCAGCCTGCGCTATCTCGTGCATCCTGAAAAACTCGCCGATGGCCGTCGTGCGGCGAAGCGGATTGCTCAAGCGGTCGCCGAGGGCGAGTCCATAGGCATTCTGACCGACTACGATGTGGACGGCATCACCTCTCACGTGGTCATTCGGCGTACGCTGGTCGAGCTATTTGGCGTGCCCGAGCACAAGCTACACAGCTTAATTGGTCACCGCATTCACGACGGCTACGGCATCAGCCTGCCGCTGGTGGAGCGAACGCTGAGCTTAAAACCGCTGCCGACGCTGGTGATTACCGCCGACTGCGGCAGTTCTGACGAGCCGCGCATTGCGCGGCTGAAAGCAGCCGGTATCGATGTGGTGGTCAGCGACCACCATGCGCTGCCCCTGGAAGGCCCGCCGCCCTCGGCGTATGCCTGCGTGAACCCGACTCGCAGCGACTGCGACTATCCGGATAAAACCATTGCAGGTTGCATGGTGGCGTGGCTGCTGATGTCGCTCGCCCGCGGCGTACTGGTGGAGTGGGGCGCATTGCCTGAGGCCACGCCGAAGCTCTCACCGTGGCTCTCCTACGTGGCGTTAGGCACCGTGGCGGATTGCGTCTCGCTGGGTGGAAGCCCCGCCAACCGTGCGGTGGTGAGCTACGGCTTAACGCTGATCAACCGTATGGATGCCGCCTGCTGGCGGGCCATGGCAGCGCGCTTAGGGGCCGACAGCGTGCCCTTCAACGCTGAAACCTTGGCGTTTCAGATGGGGCCGAGAATCAACGCTCGCTCGCGATTGGACGACCCCTACGCGGCGCTGCACTTTATGCTGGCCGAGAGCGACGGCGTCGCGAACCGGCAGCTTGAGGTGCTGGACCAGGATAACCAGTCCCGCAAGGCGATTGAGGCAGATATGGCTGAGGAGGCGCGGGCGCTCGCCGTTCCCGCCTTGGAGGCCAACGAGCCTGCCGTCGTGGTGCTGCTGGAAGATGGCCACCCCGGCGTGCAGGGCATCGTCGCTTCAAGGCTGGTGCAGGCCTACGGACGCCCAGCCGTGGTGCTTACGCGGGCGGCGGCACCCAATATGCTTACCGGCTCCGGCCGCTCTATTGACGGGCTGCATTTACGGGACGCACTACAGCGCACCTTTGAGCTTGCCCCAGAGGCGCTGCCGCGCTTTGGAGGCCACAGTGGCGCTGCAGGCGTGGGCGTGCCACGGGAGCAGCTCGACACCTTCAAAGCCGCGTTTTTGCAGGCGGTCGGTGAGCAGCTGGGCGATACACCGCTCTACCCGCGTCTGTGGACCGATGGCGAGCTCTCGACCGCCCAACTCTCGCTGGCGACGCTGGTGGAAATCGAGACGTTAGGCCCCTACGGGCGGGAGTTCGACCCGCCGTTATTTGAAGGGCGCTTTATTGTGGAAGCGCTGCGCCCGGTGGGTGCAGAAGGTTCGCACCTGATGATGGAGCTCTCCATGGGGGCCGTCACCAGCAAAGCGATTTGGTTTCGCGCGCTCACACCGGGGGAGTTGCCCTCGTTTAGCGTGGGCGATACGCTGCACTGCGCTTACAAGCTCAATCGCAACCGCTGGCGCGGTCGCGAGTCATTGCAGCTCATGGTGGAGCACGCTAGCCCCGTTTAATACTCTCCGCTATCCTCGCGTCCTTGGCCGCTTAAGCGGCCGCTCTAATAATCCTAAAAAGGACGCACTCATGCGCATGGAAGACCTGCCTAAAGACCCTCACAAGCCCTACGAAGACATCATGGCGATGCTGTTGGGCACGCTGTTTGTGGCGCTAGGGGTGACGTTTTACACCCACGCGGTGCTGCTCACCGGCAGTACCGCAGGGATGGCGCTACTGCTCAATTACCTGACCGGGTGGGGATTTGGCGTGTGGTTTTTTGCCATCAACCTGCCGTTTTACTATCTGGCGATCAAACGCATGGGGTGGAGCTTTACGCTGCGCACCTTTGTCGCCATTGGCTTGGTCTCGCTGTTCTCCGAGCTTACTCAGGGGTGGGTCGAATTTGCCAACGTGCCGTCGCTCTACGCGGCACTGATGGGCGGCGCATTGATGGGGATTGGCATGCTGATGCTGTTTCGCCACCGCACCAGCCTCGGCGGCATCAACATTCTTGCCCTCTACCTGCAGGATAAACATGGCCTGCGGGCAGGCTATGTGCAGCTCGGCATCGACGCCGTGATCCTGCTGGTGGCGCTCACCCAGCTACCGCTAGACCGTGTAGGCTACTCGGTGCTGGGAGCGCTGATGCTCAACTTGATCATCGCCCTGAACCACAAGCCAGGGCGTTATATCGGGGTTAGCTAAACGGTTGCTAGTTAAGCCAAAACCACCAGACGATCAAGCCAATGATGGCAATACCCGCAAGGTTGATCAGTAAACTCATACGGCCTCCTGCTGGGTGGGCTTCCATAACCGTAGGCGGTTGGCGTTGCTGACCACGGTGATGGAGGAGAGCGACATGGCCACGCCCGCAATAATGGGTGACAGCAACATGCCGGTTACGGGGTAGAGCACGCCGGCGGCAATCGGGATGCACAGCACGTTATAGCCAAATGCGCCGACTAGATTCTGCTTGATGTTGGTGAGCGTGGCCCGGCTAAGCTCAATCGCCGTGGCCACGCCGTGTAGTGAACCGCGCATCAGCGTAATACCGGCGCTCTCCATGGCGATATCGGTACCCTGGCCAATGGCAAAACCCACGTTGGCCCGGGCCAGCGCGGGGGCGTCGTTAATACCGTCGCCCACCATGCCGACCACTTCGCCTGCCGCTTGGCGGCGCTCAATCTCGGCGTGCTTGTCGTCGGGCGTCATACCTGCCTTGAACTCGCTAATGCCGACCTCGCGGGCCACCGCAGCGGCGGTATGTTCGTTATCGCCCGTCAACATCACCACGGTTAACCCATCATCCTGCAAGCGCTTTACGGCGGCGGCGGCATCTTTGCGCAGCGGGTCGCTAACGCCGAAGAGGGCGGCCAGCTTGCCATTCACCGCTAAATAAACCAGCGAGCGCGCCTTGGCTTCCAACTGGCGAATGCTCTCGTCTGCTGGGGAAAGATCAACGCCAGCCTCATCCAGTAGCCGCGCATTGCCTAGCAGCAGCGTGTCATTAGCTTGGCTGGTGCCTTTAACACCGCCGCCGGTCACGCTATCAAAGCTAGCCAGCGCATCGGGTCGGGCGCCTTGCTCTTCGGCGTAGGCCGTCAGCGCTTTGGCAAGGGGGTGCTCCGAGCGGCTCTCTAAGGCGGCCACCCAGGCCAGTACTTGGGTGCTATCATCGTGCAGCACCGTTGCCTCGGTCACACGAGGTTTGCCTTCGGTCAGCGTTCCCGTTTTATCGACGACCAGCGTGTTCAGGCGGCTCGCGGTTTGCAGCGCTTCGCCGCTACGCACCAGCACGCCATGCTCGGCGGCTTTGCCCACGCCAATCATGGTAGAGATCGGGGTGGCCAAGCCCAGCGCGCAGGGGCAGGCGATAATTAGCACGGTAGTAGCAGTAACCAGCATATGAATAGCCACCGGAGCGGGTCCGAGGTTGTACCAGGCAAGGGCCGTTAGCACCGCAATAATCATCACGGTGGGTACAAATACGCCTGATATTTTATCGGCCAGCTCACCAATCGGCGGGCGGGAGTTTTGTGCGCTGGCCACCTGCTCGGTAATGCGCCCCAAACGGGTATCGCGGCCGATGCGCGTGGCGCGGTACACCAAGCTACCGTTACCGTTCACCGTGCCCGCGCTTACGTCATCGTCCGCTGTTTTATGCACGGGCACCGGTTCGCCGGTAAGCATGGATTCATCGATATAGCTCTGGCCGTCGAGCACTACGCCATCCACCGGCAGCCGCTCACCGGGGCGCACGCGAATATGGTCATCCAGCGCTACATCGTCCACCGCAATCTCTTGTTCAACGCCGTCGCGTATCACCCGGGCGGTTTTCTCCTGCAGGTCGAGCAGCCGTTTAAGGGCGCTGCTGGTGCGACCGCGGGCTTTGAGCTCCAGTGCATTGCCCAACAAAATCAGGCCGATCACCATGGCAGAGGCTTCAAAATAGATGCCGTGAGCCACCTCAGGCAACCAGGGGGCGAAGAGCACTACCATCATCGAGTAGAGCCAGGCGGTGCCGGTGCCCATCGCCACCAGGGTGTCCATGTTGGCTTGGTGGTGCTTGAGTTGTTTCCAGGCGTTGGTGAAAAAGTGCCGCCCAGGAAAGGCCAAAATAGCCAGCGTCAGCAGGCCAATCACCAGCCAATACAAGCGGCCGGCGCCCATGGGGTGTGGGTGATAGACGAACATGCTCAGCATCAGTGGAATGGCGAGGGAGAGCGACAGCACGCTGCCCTTGAGGCGCTGGCGGTAGGTAACGGCCTCTTGCGCCTCGCGAGTGCGCTCGGCTTCACGTATATCCACAATCGGTTCGGCGCGATAGCCTGCCTCAGCAACGGCCGCTATTAGCGCTTCCTGAGTAGCACTGCCGGTGACTTGGGCGGTGTGGGTGCCAAAATTCACCGAGGCGCTGTTCACGCCTGGGGTATGGGACAGCGCTTTTTCGACGCTTTTGACACAGCCTGCGCAGGTCATGCCGCTAATCAGCAGGCGCAGTTGGGGCGCATCCACGGGCGCACTTTGCGATTCAGCGGGTTCAGGTGCGTCGGGGTGTGGTGCGTCACTCGCGTCGTCGCTGGGCGGGTAGCCCGCATCGTTGAGCGTACTATCCAGCGCTTGATCGTCAAGGGAGCTGGTCACTTCCAGGCGCTTTTCTGCAGGGAAGCCATCCACTTGGGCGGCCGGGTCCTGGGCTTGAATCGCCTCACGCATGCGCTTAACGCAGCCCTGGCAGTTCATACCCGGCACGGTGCGTATCAGCATCACGGTTTGCTCGGTGTCGCGCTGCATGGTGCCTCCTCGGGAAAACTTTCGATTAAGCGGCACAGGCTATGGCCATCAGGGGTGCCGTCAGGCATGTCGCGCCAGCTCTCCAGTGCCTGCTCCATACGCTCGGCAAGTGCCTCTAGCTCGGCAATCCGCGCGCGTATTTGCGGCAGCCGGTGGGCAAGCAGATCGCGCACTAGCGGGCAAGGGGAGTCGCCTTGGTCGGCATGGGCCAAAATGTCGCGGATTTCCGCCACGCTAAACCCCAGCTTGCGCGCCCGCTGAATAAAGTGCAGCCGCTCAAGGTCGGTAGCTGAAAAAAGTTGGTAGCCATTATCAGGGTGGCGTGTGGGCGAGAGCAGTCCTTCGCGCGTGTAATGGCGAACGGTCTCAGCGGTCACGTTGCCACGTTTGGCAAGTTCGCCCACTTTTAAGTCGTTCAGCACTGTTTTTCTCCCAGGTCGCCATCTAATGTTATTTAAAATAGTGTAAAACCTATGGGTAACCCATAGGTCAAGCGTGCGCGTCAGCATCAGTCAAAATAACTAAAACACTGATTTAAAACGGTCGTGCGACTAATGTATAAGCAAAAAACAAAATAAAACGCTCGTTTGCACTTGAACCGAACCCGTCATTGGGCGAAAACTGAGGTGTAATAACGACGCAGGTGGATGGCTGAGTCCGCCGGATCATAGGAAGAGAGGCCCACAATGCATAATAACTTCAAGAAAGTAACCCTAGCGGCCGCGGTTGCAGCAGTTACCTTTGCAAGCCAAGCTAACGCAGGCGGATATCAGATTAACGAGCAGAGCGTCAGTGGGCAGGGGTATGGCCATGCGGGACGTAGCTCAAACGTCAACGACGCCACCATCGTGTTCGGTAACCCTGCGGGTATGTCGTTCCTTGACCGTGCCCAAATTACGGCAGGCGGGACGTACCTAAATGTAAATAGCTCTATCTCTAATGCACAGGCATCGCAAAGTAGCCCTGCTATTGCGCAAGCAACCGGGGGTATGACAGATACACTTCCTGTCTCAGGTACCAACGATGGTGATATGGTGCCAGGAACGCTAATTCCGTTCGCTTTTTATGCACATCCTGTTAATGAACAGCTGGCGTTTGGTTTTGGTGTTTACGCTCCTTTTGGTTCGAAAACCGACTATGAAGATGGCTTTATGGGGCGTAACCAAGGCAACTACACCGAGGTGCGAGTCATTAGTGCTCAACCTACTGTTTCCTACCGTTTTAATGAGCAGTGGGGCGTGGGCGTTGGTATTACTTATAACCGTGTGAATGGCGAACTGCACCGCCAAGTGCCGACAGTAACGCCGCTTGGCCTGACCGAAGTGGATTCGCGGGTGGAGGGTGATGATGAAGCCTGGGGCTATAACCTGGGGGTGATTTATCAGCCTGTGCCGGAAACAACCTTTGGTTTAACTTACCGTTCAAAGGTTGACTACACGCTCGAAGGTGACTTTACCGCAAGCTCTCCTGTACTTGATGAGTTAGGTATAGGCACCATTACAGATGATGCCTCTTTAGATCTAACCACACCTGAAACGGTCAACTTCTCGCTCACCCAGCAAATGAGTGACGACCTTAAGCTTATGTTCGGTGCTTCCTGGGCGCGCTGGAGCCGGTTTGATCAGATTCTCGTGAGTGGCGTAGAGCGTGATGTGATTACTAACGAGCAGCAGAACTACTCAAACGCTTGGGCCTTTTCAACGGGTGGTGAGTATCAGCTAACGCCTGCACTGGCACTGCGTGCTGGTGTAACGCTGGACTTCACGCCAACCCAGGATGCCACCCGTAGCGTGCGTATTCCTTCAGACGACCGCCGTATCTTCTCAATTGGCGCAGGCTGGAGCCCAACACCTGATCTTACATTAGACTTTGCGTACTCTTATCTGACAGAGCGTGGCACATCTGTTGATCAGTCCAAAACAGATCCGCTTGTAGAGCAACAGGGCATACCTAGTGTTACCTCTAACTACTCTGGTGACTACAAAAACGAAGCCCATGGTTTCGGTGCCCAGCTGACCTATCGGTTCTGATCCGCGGTTCGCGCTTACTGTTCGATTTTCGTGACCTACTGACCCGGCCTCGGCCGGGTTTTTTACGTGGCGAACGCCGCCTAGGGTGGGTGCGGTGGGCGCTGGGTTTCGTTACAATGCTTGCCAGAATTTCGCCGCTGGGATAGCTCGGGGAGGTGTTTAGCACCAAACCATGAGCTGCCCCAGCGGCGCCTGTCTCTTTTAAGCTGCGTTTTAACGCGCGTGAGACCCCGCTATTTACTGACCAAGGCTAGAGTGATCCATGTTGGAAACCAACCCGATTCATAACCAGATCAAGGACCTGTCTGAGCGGACAGACGTTCTTAGGGGGTATCTTTGACTATGCCGAGCGTAAAGATCGGCTAGAAGAAGTGTCCCGCGAACTTGAAGATCCCAATGTTTGGAACGACCCAGACTACGCCCAGAAGCTGGGTAAAGAGCGCGCCTCCCTTGAAGCGATTGTGGCGACCATCGACGAGCTAGACCAGGGCCTCGCGGATAGCCGCGACCTGTTAGAACTCGCCGAAATGGAAGAGGATGAAGCCACCGTTGAGGAAGTGCGTAAAGAGCTGGGTGGCCTGCAGGGCGCTCTGGAAAAGCTTGAGTTTCGCCGTATGTTCTCGGGAGAAATGGACGAGAACAACGCCTACCTGGATATTCAATCGGGGTCCGGTGGCACCGAAGCCCAGGACTGGGCCAATATTTTGCTGCGTATGTACCTGCGCTGGGCAGAGAGCCACGGCTTCAAAACCGAGATCATCGAAATTTCCCCAGGCGAAGTGGCGGGCATCAAATCGGCGTCGCTGCATATCCAGGGCGACCACGCCTTTGGCTGGCTACGCACGGAAACCGGCGTTCACCGCTTAGTGCGCAAAAGCCCGTTCGACTCCGGTGGCCGCCGTCACACCTCGTTTGCGTCGGTGTTCTTGTCTCCTGAAATCGACGATAGCTTCGAGGTTGAGATTAACCCATCCGACCTGCGTGTCGATACCTACCGCTCCAGCGGCGCTGGTGGTCAGCACGTTAACACCACCGACTCGGCGGTACGGATTACCCACGAACCCACCGGAATTGTGGTGGCATGCCAGAATCAGCGTAGCCAGCACGCCAACCGCGATTTCGCCATGAAGCAGTTGAAGGCGAAGCTGTGGGAACACGAGATGCAAAAGCGCAATGCGGCCAAGCAGGAGGCGGAAGACTCCAAAGCCGATATCGGTTGGGGCAGCCAAATTCGCTCTTACGTACTGGATGATCAGCGCATTAAAGACCTGCGTACCGGCGTTCAGTCCAGCAACTGCGACAAGGTGCTCGACGGGGATTTAGATCAGTTTATCGTCGCCAGCCTGAAGCAGGGTTTGTAATCTTTTTAGCGTTTGAACAGAAATAGGGTGCCCGATGGCTAACCAAGACGCGTCTTCTCTCGATAACGAAAATCACCTGATCGCCGAGCGCCGTGCCAAGCTGGCGGCCCGCCGTGAGCGAGCGGCCGAGCAGGGCAAGAGCGCTTTCCCGAACGATTTCCGCCGCGACAGCCTCACCGTCGAGCTGCACAACCTGCTGGGTGAGAAAGACAAAGCCGAGCTGGAAGCGCTGGATCATCAGGCGTCGGTGGCCGGTCGCGTGATGCGCAAACGCGGTCCTTTCATCGTGATTCAGGACGTGGCGGGCCAGATCCAGCTCTACGTGGATAAAAAGGGGCTGCCGGAAGACGTTCTGGAAGACATCAAAGGCTGGGATATCGGCGATATCGTCGCCGCCCGTGGGCCGGTGCATAAGTCGGGTAAAGGCGACTTGTACGTGATGATGGTCGAGGCGCAGCTGCTGACCAAGAGCTTGCGCCCGCTGCCGGATAAGTTCCACGGCCTGACCGATCAAGAAGCCCGCTATCGTCAGCGCTACGTCGATCTGATCATGAACCCGCAGTCGCGTAAGGTGTTCGAAACCCGTTCGGCGGTGATCAGCTCCATGCGCCGTTTCTTCGAAGCCCGTGGCTTCATGGAAGTGGAAACGCCGATGCTGCAGCCGATCCCCGGCGGTGCGGCGGCGCGCCCGTTCATCACTCACCACAATGCGCTGGATATCGATATGTACCTGCGTATTGCCCCGGAGCTTTACCTGAAGCGTCTGGTGGTGGGTGGTTTCGAGAAAGTGTTCGAGATCAACCGCAATTTCCGTAACGAAGGGCTGTCCACTCGGCACAACCCTGAGTTCACCATGGTGGAGTTCTACTGGGCCTACGCGGATTACCGCGACCTGCTGGACATGACCGAAGCCATGCTGCGCACGGCAGCTCAGGAGGTGCTCGGCACCACCACGATCACCTACCAAGGGGCCAGCTACGATTTTGGTCAGCCCTTCAAGCGTCTCACCCTGCGCCAAGCGATTCTGGATCACGGCGACGGCATCACCGATGCCGACCTAGATACCCTAGATGCTGCTCGCGCTGCGGCGGAAAAACTGGGCATCAAGGTCAAAGAGAGCTGGGGCCTGGGTAAAGTTCAAACCGAGATCTTTGAAGAAGTGGCGGAACACAAACTGGACCAGCCCACGTTCATCACTGAATATCCGGCAGAAGTTAGCCCGCTGGCGCGTCGTAACGATGCCAACCCCTTCGTGACCGACCGCTTTGAGTTCTTCGTCGGTGGTCGCGAGATCGCCAACGGCTTCTCGGAGCTGAACGACGCCGAAGATCAGGCAGAGCGTTTCCGTGAACAGGCCGCCGAGAAAGACGCCGGTGATCTGGAAGCCATGTACTATGACGCCGACTACGTGCGCGCGCTGGAGTACGGCCTGCCGCCCACGGCGGGCGAGGGCATCGGTATTGACCGTTTGGTAATGCTGTTTACCGACAGCCCCTCCATTCGTGATGTACTGCTGTTTCCGGCCATGCGCCCCGAGGTGGATTAACGCTCAACCAGGCGGTAGCGGACGAAAAGTTGGTAAGGGCGCGATTTAGCGCCCATAATGGTCAACGTTTCGACGGCGAGGAGAATCCCATGAAACTGCTAAATCGCTCTGCCCTGAGCGTCAGGCCGACCCAGACCTTCGTGGACTGGATCAATGCGCTCGAACCCACCATGGGAGACGACGACCTGACCCTGGACGACGTCGAACGTGAAAGTACGGTATACCTGATCCCCGAGATGGATACCCCTGAGGCGTTAGAGACGTTTGTCCGCGAGCGTCACGTAGAAATCCTGGAGACCGAGCTACGCGCCTGGGAAGAGGATGAGCGCCAGTGGCCAGAAAAATTAGATTGGTCGCTGTTTCAGGAATTCCTGCGCGTTGAGCACAGCTACTTAGCCATTGACCTGGACGACGAAACCGCCCTGGAAATCTCGGATGTTGACGACGCGCTGCTGCTCGACAACGAACAAGATTAGCGTGCTACTATTTTAGCGTAAGCGCACAGTGAAACCGGCTTCGGCCGGTTTCGCCGTTTGTAAGGGGTCTGTTTAGGAATTCATTACCATGCGACTGCTTGAAACTCGCCCTGGCGATGATGGGCTGCCGGGGCCTGAGCGCCTGCTCGCCGTGCTGGCGCTGGTCACCGGTACGTTGATGGCGGTGGTCGATACCACCATGATCAACCTGGCCCTGCCCACCATTGCTGCCGATCTGAATGTGCCGGCCTCCAGGGCAGTATGGATTACTAACCTGTTCCAGGTCGTGTGTGCTGCGTTCTTACTGGTATTTGCGGGCATCAGCGAGCTCATTACTCGCAGGCGGCTCTACTTGTTTGGCCTTGGGACGTTTGTGGTAGCAGCACTAGGGGCGG
Organism: Halomonas sp. Cn5-12; assembly: GCF_021532545.1. NCBI lineage: Bacteria > Pseudomonadati > Pseudomonadota > Gammaproteobacteria > Oceanospirillales > Halomonadaceae > Halomonas > Halomonas sp. Cn5-12. The sequence continues at coordinate 76,620 of NZ_JAKGAY010000007.1, read as the reverse complement.
CACTGTCGCGTAATTTAGAAACATTGCTAGTGTTTCGCGCCTTCCAAGGCCTTGGGGCAGCTGCGACCCTTTCTATTGGGCCGTCCCTCTATCGGGCTATTTTTCCATCCCGCTTGTTAGGCAGCGCGCTCGGTCTAAGTGCTCTAGTGGTAGCGGGTGGTTATGCCGCAGGCCCCACGCTCAGCGGGGTTATTCTCTCGTTTGTGGATTGGCCGTGGTTGTTTGCGCTCAACGTGCCCCTCGGGGTGTGCTCGCTCTGGCTAGCCAGCCGGGCGTTGCCGCGGGATACGCCTCGCCAGGGTAGTTTTGATACGCTGGGGGCACTCTACTCGATGTTGATGCTGGCGAGCTTCTTTGTCGCTATGGACGCCGTTGGTCACGCTGCACCACTCTGGCAAAGCGGCGGCTGGGCACTGTTAGCGGTAGGGGCCTGCGCGCTGTTTATTCATCGCCAGCGCCGCGCGCCTTACCCGCTGCTGCCGCTGAGTGTGTTTGCCGAGAAGCGCTTTACGCTGGCGGTCTCGGCATCTGGCCTGGCTTTTATCGGCCAGGGGCTCACTTTTGTGGCGCTATCGTTTTTCTACCAGGAGCAGATGGGCTTTTCGCCGCTGGAAACCGCTTGGCTATTCACGCCGTGGCCCCTGGCGATCATGCTAGTGGGGCCGTTGGCGGGGCGGTTGGCGGATCGAGTTAATCCCAGCCTGCTATCTAGTACCGGGCTGATGCTACTGATTATTGGCCTAGTCGCGCTGGCGCTGGTGGATGAGAGCACCGGCGTGGCGGGCAGCCTGTGGCGCACGGCGCTGTGTGGTATTGGGTTTGGACTTTTCCAGCCGCCGAATAACCGCGAAATGATGGGCAGCCTACCGCCGGAGCGCAGTGCCAACGTGTCTGGGGTGATGAGTACCACACGCACGGTGGGGCAGTCGTTTGGTGTCGCACTGGTAGGAGCGGCGCTGGCACTGGGCTCGCCAATTCAGGTCACGCTCTGGCTAGGTGCGGGCACTACCGTGCTGGCACTGCTGGCGAGCCTGTCGCGGGTATCGCTCGCCCAGCGGGCGCTGGATGAGCGGCGGGCATCGTCTGTTGGAAAGTAAGGGCGTACAATAAGCCAGTTGCTGACTGAAGGAGAGTCCCATGGCGATACAGACACAAATTGAGCAGAAGTTGGCGGCCTTAACCCCTGACGTGCTGCAGGTCGAAAACGAAAGCCATATGCATAACGTGCCGGCCAACTCTGAAACTCACTTCAAAGTGACGCTGGTAAGCGATAGCTTCGATGGCATGATGCCGGTCAAGCGCCACCAACAAATTTATGCCCTGTTGGCGGATGAGCTCTCTGGCCCGGTGCACGCCCTGGCGCTGCACCTCTACACCCCCAAAGAGTGGCAGGCACGGGGCAGCGAGCGCCCGAACTCCCCCAGCTGCCGTGGCGGCGGCCAGTGACCCCGGAGGTTGTTCGTCGGCACTACCTGGATGCTATGGGTATTACCGCCTGGGCATGCCGCTACCAGCTGCCCAACGCCCGCCCGACGGAAGCCTGCGAGTGGGAAGAAACACCGACCAAAAAACCACCACGGGAGCGGTTGCATGCGCTGCTGGATGATGCACCAGCACCGCGACCACGTAGCCAGCCTGCCGCTGCCGAGCAAGGCAACACTTCCCCAGTGGCATCGCCCTCGGCGGTCAAGGCGCTCTTAGGTCATTCGCCTGCCGCGGCACCCACCCCGGAGGCGAGCCCGGTACCAGAACCCAGAGTACCGCCTGCGCAACCCGCCAAGCCGCTGAACTTTAGTCTCTCCTGTGCTTGTGTGGGAGGACGCTGGCTTAGCGTATGTGAAGGGGAAATGTCCCTGGTTGAACAGCAGTTGCTTGCCAATATGCTGCGGGCGGCTGGTGTGTTGCGCGGCGAACTGCCAACAGTGACCCACTTCAAATGGCCGCCCATGGCCACAGCCTTTGCGCCGGAAGAGCCGCTTGAGGAAGCTCAGGAGGGTGTGGCAGCGTTTGTTGCTGGGGCCGCGAGCCGACAAGGCTGGCAGTTAGAGCAAGTGCTCTGGTGGGGCGCAGAGGAGACGGCTACTGACCTTGCTCGAGTCATGGCGCTTACCGACGGGCAGAGCCAAACGCTCGCACTTCCTGTGTGGCAAGGCCCGTCGCTGGCCGCGCTCACTCAGCAGGCCAGTGCTAAACGCGCTCTATGGCCGCGCTTGGTAGCCTTAGGGCAGCAGTGGAGTGCTGAGTGATCTGCCGGTTAAACGCTGCGCATCGAGTGCCGCTACATACTTTAGAAGCCGCCGCACACAGCGGGGCAAGCCCCCAGCAGTTAGATGAAGCGCTGGCTGATGAGCAGGCCTGGGTAGTGGGCTATTGGCAGGACGACGTGCTAATGGGGTATGCGTTGTTGGCGAAGTTACCGTTTGACGCTGAGCTACAGGCGATTGGTGTACTGCCCGCTTGCCAAGGGCAAGGCATAGGCCAGCGGCTGCTTAACAAAGTGGTCGCTGTGGCGAAGCAGTGGCAAGCTGAGCGGCTGCTGCTGGAAGTGCGTGCTGGAAACCAGCGAGCGATTGCGCTGTATCAGCAGGCGGGGTTTGGCGAAGATGGTCGTCGGAAGGAGTACTACCCGGCCGTGAAAGGCACGACCGGGCGGGAGGATGCGCTGTTAATGTCGCTGCCGTTGGCTTAGGAGGCGTTGCTATCACTCATGCCATCGAATTTGCTAAGCACACCTTGTAAGCGGCTTTCCCACTCTTCACGCTCTTGTTTTAACTGAGCGTTTTCGTTACGCAGCTCTTCGTTTTCCAGCTTCATCATCTCCAACGCCTCAACAGTGTCGGTGATTTTCTGTTCTAACTGATTAAAAAGCTCAAGGCTCATGCCTACCTCCAGTAACGGACGACAGGCGGCTGCCTATCGTCATGAAATAAAATGGGCTATCAATGTGTGACTCAATTGAGCGAGCGTAACGCTGCTGTCAGTTGGCGGCAAGCGCTTTACGAGGGCAAGCGTTGATAGAGTCTGGCAATACTCTCACCTGCCTGAGTTTCACGGTGTAAATTCCAATTAGCCGGTACCGCTGGCGTTAGGCTCTGTTCGGTTTCCAGGTAGATCATCGCATCGCTTGCCAGCCATCCGCCCGCTTCCAGCGCGGCACAGCAAGACGCGGCTAACCCTTGGTGGAACGGCGGGTCGAGAAACACCAGATCAGCAGGTTGGCTAGGCTTTTCAAGAAACGCCTGGGCATCAGCAGTCACTACCTGCCCCTGCGTTGCACCGAGGGTGGCAAGATTGTCGCGAATCAGCGCGGCAACGTGTGTATCGCGCTCGACAAAGGTGACCTGCGCAGCCCCCCGAGAGAGCGACTCGATGCCAAGCGCGCCGGTACCGGCAAATAGGTCCAGCACCTGCTTGCCATGCAGCGCTTGGCCCAGCCAGTTAAACAGCGTTTCACGTACGCGATCCGGCGTAGGGCGTAGGCCTGGGTGGTCGAGCACAGGCAGCATGCGGCGGCGAAAATCGCCGCCGATAATGCGCAGTTTCCCCGGCGGTTTGGCAGTTCCGCGGCGGGGAGTCGACATGCGAGATGATGAGCGAGAGGAGCGTTGTCGTTTCATAACGCGGATTGTAGCGGGCTACTTATCCAAAGTCTTGGCCTGCGGTGGTAGGATAATCGCAATGTTCACCTATTTAGTCGGATGACACCTATGTTCGGTTTTTTCAAACGTAAGAAAAAGCACGACTCCCAGCAGGAGCCTCAAGACGCCCAAGAGCAGCCAGCGCTGCTAGACGAGCCCGAAGGCGCGCCTGATAAGGAGCCTGCTGCTGATGTATCAGCACCTTCCGAACCGCTGGCAGAAGAGCCGCCCAAGCCCGCGCCGGAGCGCGAAAACGAACCCACTGAGGTGCTTGCTCAGGAGCAGTCGCCTGAGCCGGTGAGCAAAGAGGACGTTCAGCCAACGGGCGTTGACGAGGAAGTCACCCCCGCGCCAATCATGGACACTGTGCCAGAGCCAGAGCCAGAGCCAGAGCCAGAGCCAGAGCCAGAGCCAGAGCCAGAGCCAGAGCCAGAGCCAGAGCCAGAGCCAGAGCCAGAGCCAGAGCCAGAGCCAGCCGCGAAGCCTGCGCTTCAAGAGAAGCCGGTATCCGAAAAAGGCGAGAAGAAAGGCTGGTTTGCGCGCATCAAATCTGGCCTGGGGAAAACCCGCGCCAATCTTACTGACGGCTTGGCCGACCTGTTCCTTGGCAAAAAGCATATCGATGACGAGCTGCTGGAGGATCTGGAAACTCAGCTGCTCATGGCCGATGTGGGCATCGAAGCGACGAGCGAAATCATCGAGCGCCTTGAGGCACGGGTTTCCCGCAAAGAGCTGAATAATCCCGAAGCGCTCTATCGCGGCCTACAGGAGGAGCTGGCCGCGCTGCTGGCTCCCGTGTCTGCGCCGCTCAGCTTCGAGAAAGAGAGCGACGGCCCCTTCGTTATTCTGGTGGTGGGGGTCAACGGCGTGGGTAAAACCACCACCATCGGCAAGCTCACCCAGCGTTTCCAGCGCGAAGGCAAGAGCGTCATGCTGGCAGCCGGGGATACCTTCCGTGCGGCGGCGGTGGAACAGCTTAAAGTGTGGGGCGAGCGCAACAGTGTACCGGTGATTGCTCAGCACACCGGGGCTGACAGCGCTTCGGTGATTTACGACGCAGTGGCGGCCGCCAAGTCTCGCGGCGTAGATGTGCTGATCGCCGATACCGCCGGGCGGCTGCACAACAAGAGCCACCTGATGGAAGAGCTGAAAAAGGTGCACCGTGTGATGCAGAAGCTCGATGACACGGCGCCCCACGAGGTCATGCTCGTGCTGGATGCAGGCACGGGGCAGAACGCAATTTCCCAGGCCACTACTTTTAATGAGGCGGTGCCGATTAGCGGCATTACTTTAACCAAGCTGGATGGCACCGCCAAAGGCGGGATTATCTTTGCCCTGGCGAAACAGCTAGAAACGCCGATTCGCTTTATCGGGGTGGGTGAGGGTCTGGACGACTTGCGCCCCTTCAATGCTAACGACTTCGTCAACGCGCTGTTTGACCGTCAAGGGGATGATGGTCGCGCATGATTGCTTTTGAGCATGTGGGAAAGCGCTATGGAGGGCGCTTTGACGCGCTGGCGCATCTGAACTTTCGCGTGGCGAGAGGCGAAATGGTGTTTCTGACTGGCCACTCCGGGGCGGGAAAAAGCTCGCTACTGCGGCTGATTATGCGCCTAGAAAAGCCCAGCCGTGGGCGAGTAGTGGTAGCCGGGCATGACATTGCTCAGCTCCACGCCAGCCAGGTGCCGTTTTATCGTCGCCAGATTGGCGTGGTATTTCAGGACCACCAGCTGCTATTTGATCGCAGCGTGTTCCATAACGTTTCGCTGCCGCTAGAAATTCAGGGTGTAGAGCCCCGAGAGGCGGCGAGGCGGGTGCGGGCAGCACTGGATAAAGTCGGCCTGTTGCACCGTGAAAAAGCCCTGCCCATCGAGCTTTCCGGCGGTGAGCAGCAGCGGGTGGGCATTGCCCGCGCCGTGGTTAATAAGCCCGCGCTGCTGCTTGCCGATGAGCCCACCGGTAACCTAGACCCCCAGCTCTCCGCCGACATCATGGGGCTGTTCGAGGACTTCAACCGCATCGGCACTACGGTCATGATCGCTAGCCACGATTTGGCGCTGATTGCGCGCTTGCGTCATCGGATTCTGCGTCTGCAGGACGGTCGTTTAGTCGCCGATGAGGGGGCTGCATGAAGCGCTCAGCCAATGCTCGCCAAAGCGGCGCCGCCCCTCGGGGTAAGCGCCAAACACCCAAGCCCGCCGCACCTGCCTCGGAAACAGCCCCTCGCAGTGGGGCGCGCGCTCAGCAAACACGTTTTAGCAGTCGCCTGCGTGCCTGGGGGCGTCACCACCGGGCCATGGCGCTGGATAGCCTTTTTCGACTGGTGCGCTACCCGTTGGGAAACCTGCTGACCATGCTGGCCATTGCCATTGCCTTGGTACTTCCCGCTGCTCTATGGCTGACGTTGGACAGCGCCAAGCTGCTGGATGCCGAGCTGGATGAAAGCGCGTCGCTCACCGTTTATCTCGATATGGGGATTGATGCAGCGCAGGCGGCTCGGATCGAAGAGGCGGTGAGTGCTGACGGCGGCGTGGCGCAGACGCGCATGATCAGCCCAGAGCAGGGCATGGCGGATTTCCAGCAGTCGTTGGGCATCGACGATACCCTGGCAGGGCTTGACGATAATCCGCTCCCCACGAGTATCGTCATTTCCCCTCAAAATGTAGAGCCCGCTGCGATGGCTGAACTGGCCGAGCGGCTCGAGGGGGTAACTGGCATCGATGAAGTACGCGTCGATTTGGCCTGGGTCGAGCGGCTGCGCCATCTGGCGGCGTTGGGACGCCGCGTGGCGCTGGCGCTGGGGGTGCTGTTTGGTTTCGGTGTACTGCTGGTCGTCGGTAATACCATTCGCTTGGCGGTGGAGAGTCGACGCCGTGAAATCGAAGTGGTCATGCTGATCGGCGCAACGCACGCCTTCGTACGTCGCCCGTTCTTGTACAGTGGAGCCTGGTATGGCGCTGGCGGCGGGCTTTTGGCGCTGGGTCTGTTGGCCTTGGGTAATCACTGGCTCTCACTGCCGGTAGCGGCGCTGGCGGCCAGCTACGGTGCCAGCTTCACCTTGCCGCAGCTAGATGTAACAGGCTCTACAATTCTGCTATCCTGCAGTATACTACTTGGCTGGCTGGGCGCTTGGCTTGCCGTCACGCGCCATCTTTCCAGCATACGCCCGCGCTGAGCATGCGTCTGTCGCGTTGTCATCTTCACGTTATAGGCAGTACATAGACTTCGCGATATTGTCCATGCGGGCAGTCACGGGAATTTCTACCCCCGTGGCGTGATCGATGCCAGCTGTGCGTCGATCGTTTGAACCTCTGGGTTCGCCTAAGGTCTTAAGGTTAACGCAAGACGTTTGGCTGCGCACATTCACGCGACGCCAGCACGTCAACCACGATAGGTTTTAAGGGAGGCCATCTGCATATGAGCACTAGTCTTCTACCGGTGGGACAGTTTTCACCAGGCAATGACCTGGGTGGCTACATTCAAGCGGTGAATGGCATCGCGGTGCTGAGCGTCGAAGAGGAGCGCGAGCTGGCGTTCCGCCTTTACGATGAGGGCGATCTTGAGGCGGCACGTCGACTGGTGCTATCGCACCTTCGTTTCGTGGTGCATATTGCTCGCAGCTACTCCGGTTACGGTCTGCCGCAGGCAGATCTGATTCAGGAAGGTAATGTTGGCCTGATGAAGGCGGTCAAGCGTTTCGACCCTAACCAGGGCGTGCGCCTGGTATCGTTTGCCGTGCATTGGATCAAGGCAGAGATTCACGAGTTTGTGCTGCGTAACTGGCGCATCGTTAAAATCGCTACCACCAAAGCTCAGCGTAAGCTGTTTTTCAACTTGCGCAGCGCGAAAAAGCGTTTGGCATGGCTGAACAACGACGAGGTCGACGCAATTGCCAAAGATCTCGACGTGAAACCGGAAGTTGTGCGCGATATGGAAGGGCGCCTCTCGGCATTCGACGCAGGGTACGACGCATCGCCCAGTGACGACGAAGAGAGTACGTATCAAGCGCCAGCGTACTTCCTCGATGACGCTTCCGCTGACCCGGCGACACAGCTCGAAGACAGCGACTTCGAGGAAGACGCCACGCGCCGTCTTCAACTGGCACTCAAAGCGTTGGACGAGCGCTCGCGGGACATTTTGCAGCGCCGCTGGCTCACCGATGACAAAGCCACGTTGCACGATTTGGCCGATGTGTACGGCGTTAGCGCTGAGCGCATTCGCCAGCTCGAAAAGAACGCCATGAAGAAACTGCGCCAGAAAATGGGCGACGCGGCCATCGCTGCGTAACACTCACGCCTCACGCAGGAAAACGCCCCGCCGGTATCGTTACGGCGGGGTGTTTTCATTTGCTTTGTGCATGTGCTGAGAGCACGCGCCTCATTATGCGGGTTGGGAAGCGTTTCTAAATAGCTGGCCCGAGAGTAGCGTCCACTGATCCTCCCAATACTCGGTAGGCAGCCGCTTGAAGTCGCTGCGGACGTATTGCGAAATACGCCCTTCGGCCTGGGCGATGAGCAGGTTGGCCGCTGCTGAGGCGGTGATGCTGGTGCGCCGCCCTTCGCGCAGCTCGGCTTCCCGCAGCACCTGCTTGAGCTGGGTTTCCAGGCGCTCGAAGAGCTGGTGTACCCGCTGGCGCAGCCGTGAGGTTTCACCGGTGAGCACATCGCCCCCTAGCACCCTGGCAAGCCCAGGGTTCTTCTCGGCAAATCCGAGCAGGAGCGAGAGAATCGTCCCGCAGCGGGTCGTGGCGTCGGGGATGTCATCCAGAATGCGGGTAATGCGTGCGAAAATGCTCTCTTCGATGAAGTCGATCAGTCCCTCGAACATGCGCGCCTTGCTGGGGAAGTGGCGATACAGCGCCGCTTCGGAAACGCCCACTTGGCGCGCCAGTGCGGCCGTGGTGATCCGCTTGCCACTGTCCTCTTCCAGCATGATGGCTAACGCCTGCAGAATTTGCTCGCGGCGGCGAGGTTTGCGATCGTCACTCATGACTCTTGCCCTCCGTCGCGATTAAGCTGCGTCAGTGATCAGGGTACCTACCCCGGCGTTGGTAAAGATTTCTAGTAGCACCGCATGAGGAACGCGGCCATCAATAATATGGGCGCTGTTCACACCGCCTTTCACGGCATCCAGCGCGCAGCGGATTTTGGGTAGCATCCCGCCGTAAATGGTGCCATCGGCAATCAGGCCGTCTACCTGGGCGGTGGTGAGCCCTGTTAGCACCTTGCCTTCGCTGTTCATCAAGCCCGCCACGTTGGTCAGCAGCATCAGCTTCTCGGCGTTCAGCGCTTCGGCCAGCTTGCCTGCTACCAGATCGGCGTTGATGTTGTAGCTATTGCCTTTGTCATCCACGCCGATGGGAGCGATGACCGGAATAAAGTCCCGGGCGGCCAGCATCTCGATCAGGTCAGTGGAGATCGACTCCACTTCGCCGACATGGCCGATATCGATGATTTCCGGCGCGGTCATCTCCGGGCTCTGGTGCTCCACCTTCAGCTGCCGGGCGCGAATCTGGGCGCCATCTTTGCCAGTCAGGCCAATCGCCTTGCCGCCGCTTTGGTTAATCAGGTTGACGATGCTTTTGTTCACCAGTCCGCCCAGCACCATCTCTACAACGTCCATGGTTTGCGAGTCGGTAACGCGCATGCCATTAACAAAGCGGGATTCGATATTGAGCTTTTCTAGCAGGCTGCCGATTTGCGGGCCGCCGCCGTGAACCACCACCGGATTAATGCCAACTTCCTTCATCAGCACGATGTTGCGAGCAAATGAGTCGATCAGCGTGTCTTCGGTCATGGCATTGCCGCCATATTTCACGACGACAGTTTTGCCGGAAAATTGCTGAATATAGGGAAGCGCTTCTGACAGCACCTCCACAACGACCTGGGGGTCGCGGCTAGCTGAACTCATGACGTTGTCCCTTTGCTCTTTTTAATGTCTGTTGCGTTGCTAGGCGCTTACGCGCCTGGATGACAGCATTTTTTAACACGTCGCGCGTTCTAAGGGCGCGATCATGTCGTTGTGGTGGCCGGTATGGTCAGTGTAGGCGCGACGCCATGTAGCGCTTTTTCAAAGCGCTCGCGGATTCGAGCGAGCGCTGCGCTATCTTTTCCCTCGAAACGCAGTACCAGGGCGGGCGTCGTATTAGAGGCGCGACACAATCCCCAGCCGTCGGTGTAATCAACGCGAATGCCATCCAGCGTGGTTTTGATACCTTCGCCGAAGTCGCCCTCTCTGGCAAGTGTCTCGATAATGGCAAATTTTTCTTCATCGGCAACGCTGACGTTAATTTCTGGCGTACTGACATCTTGGGGGAATTGGTCAAAGAAAGTGTCCGCGTCGCCGGGGAATTGGGCAAGAATCTCCAGCAGCCGTGCGGCTGAGTAGAGGCCGTCATCAAAGCCGTACCAGCGCTCTTTAAAGAAGATATGTCCGCTCATTTCGCCGCCCAGCAGCGCGTCGGTCTCTTTCATACGCGCTTTGATCAGTGAGTGGCCGGTGCGCCACATCTCAGGCTCGCCGCCAGCCTCGCTAATCACCCGGGCAAGATTGCCGGTGCACTTGATATCGAAGACCACCTTGGCACCAGGGTTGCGCGACAGCATATCGGTGGCAAAGTGCATCAACAGGTGGTCAGGGTAAATCATACGCCCACGGGGCGTCACGACGCCCAGGCGGTCACCGTCGCCGTCGAAGGCAAGGCCGATGTCGGCACCGCTCTGTTGGACGTGGTGGATCAGATCCTGCAGGTTTTCCGGCTTGCCGGGGTCGGGGTGATGGTTGGGGAAGCGGCCATCGATCTCGTCAAACAGTGGTGTGGTGGTGACCCCAAGCCGCTGAATAAGCTGCGGGCCTAGCTCGCCAGCCACCCCGTTGCCGCAATCCACCACGGCGCTAAGCGGGCGTGTTACCTTCACATCACTCAAGATGCGTTCCAGGTAGCTGGCGCGCAGATCTTGGCTGCTCACGCTGCCCTGGCCCTGGGTGAAATTGCCCGCTTGAATGCGCTCAAAGAGCGCAGTAATCGCGTCGCCCGATAATGTTTCCCCCGCCAGGACGATTTTAAAGCCGTTGTAGTCCGGCGGGTTGTGGCTGCCGGTGAGCATCACCCCTGAGCGGCTCTCTGGCAGCGTGTGGGTGGCGAAGTAGAGCACCGGCGTGGGCACCATGCCGATATCGATAACGTCCCGCCCGGCGGCCTGAAGGCCGCGAATGAGCGCTGCTTGCAGGCGCGGCCCAGAGGTGCGGCCATCTCGCGCCACAATCACCGTCTGCTCGCCACGAACGGCAGCTTCAGAGCCGACGGCACGGCCAATCAGCTCGGTAGTGGCTTCGCTTAATGTGTCATCCACGATGCCGCGAATATCGTAAGCGCGAAATATCGAAGCGGGTACGGTCATCATCGATCCTTGAAAAACGCTGAAAGGGAGTGGGCTGGCGAACGGGGTTACTGACGGCCGGTGCTGCCGAAACCGCCGCTGCCGCGAGTAGAGTCGGTAAAGCTATCGACGATATCGAGTTCAGCTTGCACCACGGGGACCAGAACGTACTGGGCGAGCCGCTCGAAGGGCGCAATCGTGAAGCTGTCCTGGCCGCGATTCCATACCGAGATCATTAGCTCGCCCTGGTAGTCGGAGTCGATGAGCCCAACTAGGTTACCCAGCACGATGCCGTGTTTATGGCCTAGGCCAGAGCGCGGCAGAATCATTCCCGCTAAACCCGGATCTTCAATATAGATGGCAAGGCCGGTGCGGACGAGCTGACATTCGCTGGGGGCAAGGATGAGCGGCTCATCCAGCAGGGCGCGTAAGTCCATGCCCGCAGAGCCTGTCGTGGCATAGGTGGGGAGATAGTCGTGCAGGCGCTCATCCAACACATTGCACTGCAGGCGAGGTCGGGGGCTGCTCATGGTTAGGCTCCAGAAGAGGTCAAAGAGAGGTGGGTGAGGGCGTGCCGAACGATCAGCGCGGCCAGCTGCGTTTTAGGCTGTGGCGGTGCGACGAGTCGGTCACTACCGTCGGATGTTCGCCATAGCAGGAGCGCCGCGTTGTCGTCGCTGCCAAATCCCAGCCCCTGCTGGGAAACATCGTTGGCGACGATCATATCGAGCCCTTTGCGGGCGAGCTTATCCTGGGCGTAACGCTCGATGTCTTGGGTCTCGGCGGCAAAGCCCACGACAAAGGGGCGCTGGCCGTCCGGTAGCGCCGCCACATCGGCAATGATGTCGGGATTTTTCACCAGCGTGAGCGTTAGGGTGTCCTGGTCGTCGGTTTTTTTCAGCTTGTGCTCGGCCGCGTTGGCGGCGCGGTAGTCGGCTACCGCTGCGCAGCCGATAAACAGCGCCGCCTGGGGCGCTAGCTCAAGCGCTGCTGTATGCATTTGTACGGCGGTTTCGACGTTGAGTCGCTCGACTCCTTGGGGAGTAGGCAAATTCACCGGGCCGCTGATCAGCGTTACTCGTGCGCCTTGTGCGGCCGCCTCGGCCGCCAGGGCATAGCCCATCTTCCCCGAGCTGTGATTCGACAGGTAGCGGACAGGGTCTAGTGCCTCCCGCGTGGGGCCAGCGGTAATCACGACATGGGGGGCGCTGGCCGAAGGGGTAATGGGCGGTGCAAAATGGCGGCTCACGGCCTCCAGAATTTCATCAGGCTCGCTCATGCGCCCTGGGCCGACGTCGCCGCAGGCCTGATCGCCCGCCGCCGGGCCAATCAGCTGCCAGCCATCGGTGGCCAGCTGTTTCACATTGCGCTGAGTGGTTGGGTGGCGCCACATGGCCTGATTCATCGCAGGGGCGATGAGGCGCGGTGCTTCAGAAGCAAGGCATAGAGTGGTCAGTAAGTCATCCGCCATGCCATGGACCAGCCGCGCGATCAAGTCGGCGGTGGCCGGGGCGACGATGATGGCATCCGCCCAGCGGGCCAGCTCGATATGCCCCATGCCAGCTTCCGCCTCAGGGTCGAGTAGCGAGGTACGCACCGGTTCGCCGGAAAGAGCCTGCAGGGTAAGAGGAGTAATAAACGCTTGGGCTCCCTCGGTCATCACTACACGAACCTCGCAGCCAGCCTGTTTTAGCTGCCGCACGATAAGGGCGCTTTTGTAGGCCGCGATGCCAGCGCTAACGCCCAGCAGCAGGCGCTTACCCGCTAGCGACGATAAGGAGGAGTGCGAAAGTGGGGCCATGGTGGGCAGTCCAGTGTGACGATCAACAAGGGGCTTACCATACCATTTGGCTGATTATTTTGGCATGCTCGGCAGATTCGCCATAATGCGAGGTATAGTGAGGCTGGTGGTCATGGCAGTGCGTTAAAAGAACCATTAGGGAGGCGTGGATGGGGATTAATCATTGGCCCGAAGGTGAGCGGCCACGGGAAAAGCTGTTGAATATGGGCGCGCAGGCGCTTTCGGATGCCGAGCTGTTAGCGATTTTTCTGCGAGTAGGCGTGCAGGGGCGCTCGGCGGTAGACTTGGCGCGGGATTTGCTGGCGAACTTTGGGGGGTTAAGGCAGTTGCTTGAGGCGGACCAAACCCAGTTCTGCTCCGCCCGTGGTCTGGGAAGTGCTAAATTTGCCCAGTTGCAGGCCACCCTAGAGCTCTCTCGACGGCATTTGGCCAGCCAACTGGCTCGTGGCAATGCCCTAACGTCGCCTGCGTTGGTGCGCCACTATTTGAGCTCACAGCTGCGTCACTTGGGGCATGAAGAGTTCGCCGTACTTTTTTTGGATACACAGCATCGAATTATTCGCTATGAATCCCTGTTTCGCGGTACCCTAGACAGCGCATCCGTTTACCCCCGCGAAGTTGCCAAGCGTGCGCTTGAGTTACACGCTGGTGCTGTCATCCTGGCCCACAATCACCCATCGGGTGTGGCTGAGCCCAGCGATGCTGATCGACGTATCACTGAACGCTTAAAAGATGCTCTTGCACTCTTTGACGTGCGGGTACTCGATCATTTTGTGGTGGGGGACGGAGAAGTGGTGTCATTTGCCGAGCGTGGCTGGCTATAGCGGTAATTTTCAGCAGCATCAGCAGCAGAAGACGTGTGCTCGACCCTTCGGTCTTTGCCCTTTTTCTAAGTAAATTGTCCAAAAAAGCGCTTTTTTGGGCTTTTTGGGCGGTTTCGCTTGCTGGTAGCTAGGTGCTCTGGTATAAAGTGCCACCTTTGAACTTGGGTTGAATAACGGATTTGGGTACAGCTAGGCGGTTAACTGCGTCGACTCCCTCCCTGCTCCGGTTTGCCCGACAGTTTTGAACAACTCGCCAAGCGGTTGGAGGCTCTCATGTCCAAAGTATGTCAGGTTACCGGCAAGCGTCCGGTAACTGGTAATAACGTTTCTCACTCCCAGCGTAAGACACGTCGTCGTTTCTTGCCGAACCTGCACACCCATCGTTTTTGGGTTGAGTCTGAAAACCGCTTCGTCAAGCTGCGCGTTTCCTCTAAAGGCATGCGCATCATCGACAAGAAAGGTATCGAGACGGTTCTGGCCGATATCCGCAAACGCGGCGACGCTATCTAAGCCAGCTTTTTGCTAAGCACTTTTGGGAGAGTTAAACCATGCGCGATAAGATCAAGCTGGTGTCTAGTGCCGGTACAGGCCACTTCTACACCACTGATAAGAACAAGCGGAACACCCCGGATAAGTTCGAATTCAAGAAATACGACCCGGTGGTCCGTAAGCACGTTATCTACAAGGAAGCCAAGATCAAGTAATCGCGATTACGATGATCGGCTTTCACCGCAGGCGAGCGCCTGTTGAAAAACCCGGCCTAAAGCCGGGTTTTTGCATGTCTGTCGTTAGCGCCTTGGCCGTTAATCGCTGTCACTGTGCTGTCATCATAGGCTTTCATCATGCCCGAACTGCCTGAAGTTGAAACCACGCGACGTGGCATCGCCCCCTATATAGAGGGGCAAGAAATTACCGAAGTGCGGGTGCGCCAGCCACGCCTGCGGGTACCAGTGCCGGACGACCTGGCCGAACGCTTAATCGGCGCACGAGTGGGCGAGTTGGCCCGACGAGCTAAATACCTGCAGATTCCGCTAGCCACCGCTGATGGCAGTGCCACGCTGCTGTGGCACTTAGGCATGTCGGGCAGCCTGCGTATTGCCCGCCTGGGGGATTTGCCGAAAAAGCACGACCATGTGGATGTGGTGACCGCTAGCGGCTACGTGCTGCGCTACCATGACCCGCGTCGGTTTGGGTTTGTCGACTGGCAGCAGGGCGACGGCAGCCGCGATACCCGCCTTGCTCACCTTGGCCCTGAACCGCTTAGCGATGCCTTCAACGGCCAGTGGCTCTACCGTCTGTCGCGTAATAAGCGGGTGGCAGTAAAGCCCTTTTTGATGGACAACCGTGTGGTGGTGGGTGCGGGCAATATTTATGCCGCCGAAGCGCTGTTTATGGCAGGCATCGACCCGCGCCGTGCGGCGGGGCGAGTTTCCCAAGCGCGCTACGACGCGCTAGCGGCGGCCGTCAAAGAGGTGTTGGCGGCGGCCATTACCCAAGGTGGCACCACGCTGCGCGATTTTGTCAGCGGCCAAGGCGAGCCTGGTTACTTCGCCCAGCGGCTGAATGTTTACGGACGCCACGGGCAGCCTTGCCTACGCTGTGGCAGCGAGCTGAAGCGCATTACCCTGGGTCAACGTGCCAGTGTGTTTTGCCCCGGTTGCCAGCGTTAATCGCCGCCTTGGGCGGTTAACTGTTTTTATGCTTACAGTGCCTAAGTGCACTGTCAGCTTGCTCTTTTGGAGATTGTTGTGACCCAACGCCTGCGCTTGAATAAAAACGCCGATCGCCGCTTAAAAGCTGGCCATCTGTGGATCTACTCCAACGAAGTCGATATCAAAGAGACGCCGCTGAAAAACTTTGCGGCGGGCGAGCCTGCGCTGGTAGAGGCGTCCAACGGTAAAACCCTGGGCGTTGCCTACGTGAACCCGCACTCGCTGATCTGCGGCCGCATCATGTCTCGCGACCCTGAAATGCGCCTGGACCGCTCGCTGTTCGTGCATCGCTTTAATCAGGCCCTAGCGCTGCGCCAGCGCCTGTTTGATCAGCCGTTTTATCGCCTGATTCATGGCGAGGGCGACCTGCTGCCTGGCCTGGTGATTGATCGTTTCGGCGATGTGCTGGTGGTGCAGCTCAACACCGCCGGTATGCAGGCACTGGCGGAAGATATCGTTGACGCCCTGGAGAAAGTGGTTAAGCCGAGTGCTATCGTCTTCCGTAACGACACCGGTGGCCGCCGCCAGGAGGGCCTGGAAGCCCACGTGGAAGTCGTCAAAGGTACGCTGCCTGACGAAGTGCTGCTGGTCGAAAATGGCGTCACCTTTGCCGTGCCGGTGCTAAACGGCCAGAAAACCGGCTGGTTCTATGATCACCGTGTGAACCGTGCTTGGCTCAACAGCCAAGTGGCCGGTAAGCGCGTGCTAGACGTATTCAGCTACGTGGGTGGCTGGGGCGTTCAGGCGGCGGCCAGCGGTGCATCAGAAGTGCTCTGCGTGGATGCATCCGGCGCGGCGCTGGAGCAAGTGGCGCGCAACGCCGAGCTGAATGGCGTTCAAGAGCAGGTGGCGATTGGTGAAGGCGATGCTTTTGAAGCCCTGGCGGCGCTAAAGGCAGATGGCGAGCAGTTCGATGTGGTGATTCTCGATCCGCCTGCGTTTATTAAAAAGCGTAAGGATATCCCCAACGGTGAGCGCGCCTACTCGCGTCTTAACCGTGAAGCGATGCGTTTGCTGGGCCGAGATGGCCTGCTGCTGTCGGCATCTTGCTCCATGCACCTTGCGTCTGATCGTTTGGTCGATGTGGTGCGCGGTGCAGTGCGCCACCAAGACCGCCAGGGTCAAGTGATCTTCCAGGGCCACCAAGGGCCGGATCACCCGGTGCACCCGGCCATTCCAGAAACGTCTTACCTGAAGGCATTGGGCGTGCGTGTGTTCCGCGACTGAGCACGGCCATTAGCGGTTAGCGGATGTGAGATAGTCACAGAAAGGAGATAGCCACATGGAGTGGGCACTGCCAGATCCGTTTGTCATTGACTTTAACGTGCTGCCAGAGGCGATTGACGCCTACCAGCACGTTAATAACAGCGAGTACTTGCGCTGGGTTGAGCAAATTAGCTGGGCGCACTCCGAGGCGTTGGGGCTATCCCTTGAGCGCTATCAAGCTTTAGATAGGGCAATGGTGGTGCACCGGCATGAGTTGGACTATCTGGCGCCTGCCTTTGCGGGTGACGCGCTGCAGCTGGCAACGTGGATCGTGGCGTGTGACGGCCGCTTTAGCCTGACACGCCGCTTTCAGCTCAAGCGCGTTGCGGATGGCAAAACGCTGTTGAACGCCCGTACTCGGTTTGCCTGTGTCGCGCTCTCAAGCGGCCGCCCGAAACGCCTGCCTGAAGAGTACCAGCGTATTTATGGTGGTGCGGTGGTGAACGAAGAGTGACGTTTAATAAGGGCGTTGATTTTTTCGCCTAGGGTCCTTAACCGCTAGATTCTTCTGCTAAAAAACGCCTTAGCCGGCGTTTTTTGTTTTTCTCTCCGGGGGTGGTGGTGCTTGTTTGCTGTGCTGTAATGCACTTAGCAACGTATGACATCTGCCTGAATCAGGAGAACCAATCATGAAAATTGCCGTCCCGAAAGAGATCAAAAACCATGAATGCCGCGTCGCACTGACGCCCACCAGCGCGCGCGAGTTAACCGGGCGGGGCCATACAGTGAGCGTGCAGGCTGGCGCTACTATCGAGCCCAATATTGATGCGCTGTGGTAAAACGCCGAGCTGATCTTGATTGTGCACTACTGCGTGGCCAATATGCCCGGTGCCGTGGCGCGTACCTCTACCTTAGGGCTGACCAACGCTACGCTGCCTTTCGTACTGGCGCTGGCGGATAAAGGCTGGCAGAAAGCATTAGCCGATGATGCGCACTTCCTGCCCGGCCTTAACGCTCACAACGGCAAGGTGACCTATGGTGCCGTTGCCGATGCATTTGGGCTGGAAAGCGTTGCCCCAGCCAGCATGGTGAGGTAATCCTACCGCTTTTGGGCGGGCAAGAAGCCGCGAGTCGTGGCTTAATAGTGGGGTGGGATATCGTCTTCTGGACGAAAACTGCCTTGGGAGTCGCCCGCCTGGAGCGCCTGATGCTGCTCGCGTAGCCGTTCGCGCATCAAGGCGCTTAGCTGCTCCAGTTTTTCCAAGCGGCGCTCCTGCTGGGCGACCGCTTGATCCAGAGTGTCCAGCCAGTGCTCCTGATAGGCCAGCCGACTCTCCAACGATTCAAGACGTTGAGCGAGCTCAGCAGGCGGTAATTCGTTTGTCATGATAACATCGTCACCTTGTGTAGTATGCTCGGTACTGTTAGGAATGGGCCTGGTAGTTCGAGTATTGTCCTTCGTCTGTTACCCATACAACAAGAGAGCTTTTATCATCTATGAACCCAAAAGTTGTTTTTCGCTGTTTCTTTATCAGTGTCTTACTCGCCGCCCCCGCGCCGCTTCTTCTGGCAGGGATTGTTCATTTAACCAATGCACCTCTGGCTGAGCAGTGGTTAGCCGAAGCTGCTTTTAGCGTATATGCCGCGGTAGCCTTTGGCTGCTTTATTATGTTGTTTCTCGGCACGTTAGCGGCGGCTGCCCTGGCGCCACCAATGGTTGTGAAGGCAGATGTGGCTCGGGCTAAGCCTGCGCCGCGCCAGCCCCAAGCACCTGCTCCTGCGGTGGAAGATGATGAAGAGGAAGATATCATCGACCCCAACGATGGCCGTGAAGAGGGGGAAGTAAAGTGGTTTAACACCAACAAAGGCTACGGCTTTATTACTCGCGATAACGGAGAAGATGTGTTTGTTCACTTCCGTGCCATTCGTGGTCGTGGCCCGCGTATGCTGGCCGAAGGCCAGATTGTTCGCTATCACGTGATTAAAAATGATCGCGGCCTGCAGGCCGATGACGTCAGCATTATTGAGTAAGCGCCCAGGCGCTGTAGTGATAAATTAGTGCTGAAAGAGAAAACCCCCGCGCTTACGGGGGTTTTTGCATTTAACGGCCTGAGTCCGGCCATTCGATGGCTTTTTCCTGGCCGCCGGGCAGCACCTGCCAAAAGCGGTCTGGGTCGTCGCCAGGGTGCCAGCCCCCCAGCGAACAGCGTACTTCCACCTGCAGCGCTTCAGCGGCGTGCTGGGCGCACTCCTGGTCGGTGTGCCATGGGGTATGGCTACTGTCGAACCAGAGGCTGGCAAAGCCATCGGCAGCCTTGTCGACGAGCAGCACCGGCACTGTCTCGCCTTGGTGCTGCCCGCGGGTTTTCCACTTCCCTTTACCGGCTGGACTGAGCGGTGCCGCGTTAAGCGTCGTATGTAGCCAGGCGTTAATGTCATCCAGCGTGAGCTGAGCTAGATACACTTCGATATCAGGGAACCTTTCCATCATACGCATACCTCATCGGTGGTCAGCAGCGCTTGAAGGGTTGCTTCGTAGATGCGGCTCAGCGCATCCAAATCGCTAGCGCGCACGCGCTCGTTCACCTTGTGAATGGTGTCGTTCAGCGGGCCAAGCTCTACCACCTGCGCGCCCAGAGTGGCAATAAAACGGCCATCCGAGGTGCCGCCGCTGGTAGAAAGCGCTGGGCGTTCGCCAGTCACGGCTTCCACGCCACGAATCGCCGCCTCCACTAGCTCACCTTCGGACGTCAGGAACGGTTCGCCATTCAGCGTCCAGTCGATGTGATACTCAAGACCGTGCTGATCCAGAATTGCCTCGGTGCGTGAGCGCAGCTCGTCATGGGTGACTTCCGTGGAGTAGCGGAAGTTGAACACCACCTCTACCTCGCCAGGAATCACATTGGTGGCCCCTGTACCGGCACGCAGATTAGATATCTGAAAGCTGGTTGCAGGGAAGAAGTCGTTGCCAGCATCCCAGTGCTCGTTGACGAGCGCATCCAGGGCGGGCATCGCTTGGTGGATCGGGTTGCGCGCTAAGTGAGGGTAGGCCACATGGCCTTGAATGCCCTTAATATGCAGCACACCGCCCAAAGAGCCACGACGACCGTTTTTGATCACATCGCCTAGGCGAGCAGTAGAGGAGGGCTCGCCAACGATGCAGTAATCCAGGCGGTCATTGCGCTCGCGAAGATGTTCTACCACCGCACGGGTGCCGTCGATGGCCGGGCCTTCCTCATCGGAGGTAATCAAAAACGCAATGCGGCCATCATGATCAGGGTAGCGCGCTACAAAGCGTTCCACCGCGGTGAGCATGGCGGCAAGGCTGCCCTTCATATCAGCCGCGCCGCGCCCGCAGAGCATGCCTTGGTCGTCGATGCAGGGCTCGAAAGGCGGAAATTCCCAGTTAGTGTGTGGCCCGCTGGGCACCACGTCGGTGTGCCCCGCAAACGCCAGCACCGGGCCGTGGTGACCACGAACCGCCCAAAAATTCTTCACATCGCCAAACGGTAGCTGCTCGATATGGAAACCGAGCGCCGTTAAGCGCTCGATCATCAGGTCCTGGCAGCCTTCATCGTCGGGGGTCACCGACGCCCGGTGAAGCAGCTCAAAGGCGAGCGTGAGCGTAGGCGACAGTGAGGCAGGCTCAGTTATGGGCATGCAGCGCCTCGTTCAGCGCAATGGCGCTTTTATTGGTCAGGCACTCGATGCGGCCATTTTGTGAGTTGCGGCGCAGCAGCAGGTCGTCTTGGCCTGCCAGCTCACGGGCAGCCACGGTGTTCACTTCCTGGCCCTGGTCATCCAGCAGCGTCACTTTGGCGCCTGCGGTGATGTAGAGGCCTGCTTCCACGGTGCAGCGGTCGCCCAGCGGAATGCCGATACCGGCGTTGGCGCCGATCAGGCAGCCTTCACCCACCTTGATGATGATGTTGCCACCACCGGAGAGCGTGCCCATGGTGGAGCAGCCGCCGCCCAGATCAGAGCCTTTGCCGACCATAACGCCTGCGGAAATGCGCCCTTCGATCATGCCGGGGCCTTCGGTGCCTGCGTTGAAGTTAACAAACCCTTCATGCATGACCGTGGTGCCTTCACCCAGGTAAGCGCCCAAGCGCACACGAGCGGTGTCGCCGATGCGGATGCCGGTGGGCACCACGTAATCGGTCATTTTGGGGAATTTGTCCACGCAGTCGACGGACAGCGTACGGCCCGCTAAGCGCGCCTTCAGACGGCGCGCGGGCAGCTCTTCGATATCGATTGCGCCTTCGTTGGTCCAGGCGATGTTGCGCAGCAGGCCGAACATACCGGTCAGGTCCAGGCCGTGAGGCTTCACTAAGCGATGCGACAGCAGGTGCAGCTTCAGGTACACCTCAGGTGCGGTTTGCGGCGGCTGGTCGCTCTCCAGGAACATCGCCACCAGCGGGCGCTGGCTAGTGGCCAGCGACTCGGCCAGAGCGGCCTGCTCGGAGTGGCCTGCCGCTTCCAGTGCTTTGGCCAGGCGGGTGCAATCTTCCGGCAGGAAGCTCACTGGAGCATTGCCTGCTGGTGCATCCAGCGCTTCCTTGGCGGCGGCGACCAGGCTCGCGTCCGGATTGAGCAGCGGGGCCGGGTAGTAGATTTCCAGCCAGTCGCCCTGGGTGTTTTGGGTGCCGATTCCAAGCGCGAAGCTCAGCATAACGCGTATTCCTTAGAGGTTAGTGAGAGAAAGTGAGTGAGAGAAGTCGAGTCCGGGTTAGCCGCTTAGCGTGTCATAGTCGCCGTCACGGTAGCCGATCAGGATGGTGCCGTCGTCGAGTTCCAGCAGCGGCCGCTTGAGCAGCGTCGGGTGCTGGAGCAGCAGCTGACGTGCCGAGTTGGCATCGTAATCCTTCTCTTCGTCAGAAAGATCTCGCCAGGTTTTGCTGCGCTTGTTGATTACCTCGACCAGCGGAACACGGTTCAGGATGTGTTCGAGCAGCGCCGCCGACAAGCCATCTTTACGCAGGTCGTGGGTTTTATACATCAGCGCTTTGTCGTCCAGCGCTTTGCGCGCTTTGCGGCAGGTGTCGCAGTTATGAATCATGTAGAGCGTTAGCATAGAGCCTCCTTTCGTCGTCTTAAGCGGCGCGGCGCGTTAGTCGCGCTCGACCAGTTGGCGAAGGCGCTTGGCCGCTTCTAAGGTCGGCTCAAGCTCCGCCACTAACGCTAAGCGTAGCCGACCCGCGCCGGGGTTAAGGCCGTTTTGCCCTGGGCGACCCATCAAGCTGCCGGGCAGTACGCTCACGTGCTGTTCGCTGAATAGCCGCTGGGTAAAGGCGATATCGTCGCCACCCGGCACCGCAGGCCAGAGGTAGAAGCTCGCTTCCGGAGTGGGAAAATCCATCACCGGGGCAAGCACATCCGTCACCGCGCTGAATTTTTCGCGGTAGGCGTCTCGGTTGGCGCGCACGTGGACTTCGTCTTGCCAAGCGGCAATGGAGGCGTGCTGTAGTGGCAGCGACATGGCGCAGCCGTGATAGGTGCGGTAGCGCTTGAACGGGGCGAGTAGGTCGGCATCACCTGCCACGAAACCCGAGCGCAGCCCTGGTAGGTTGGAGCGCTTGGAGAGCGAGTGGAAGACCACGCAGCGGCGGTAGTCATCGCGGCCAAGCTCGGCGCAGGCCTGCAAAAGCCCAGGCGGCGGTGTGTTTTCATCCAGGTAGAGTTCGGAGTAACACTCGTCGGAGGCGATGATGAAGTCGTGCTCATCGGCCAGAGCAATCAGCTGTTTGAACTCGGCCAGCGGCGTGACGGCGCCGGTCGGGTTGCCCGGCGAGCAGATAAACACGATCTGCACGTCGCGCCAAGTGTCGGCGCTGACCGCTGCAAAATCGGGGCGGAAGCCGTTCTCGGCGGTGCAGTCCAGGTAGAGCGGCTCGCCGCCTGCCAGCAGCGTGGCGCCTTCGTAAATCTGGTAGAAGGGGTTGGGTACGGCCACTTTTGCGGGGCGGGTGCGGTCCAGCGCCGCCTGCACGAAGGCGAAGATGGCTTCGCGAGTGCCGTTCACCGGCAGTACTTGGCGCTCGGCATCCAACCCCGCCAGCTGGAAGCGCTGGGTGGCCCAGGTCGCAATCGCGTCGCGTAGGGCGGGAAGGCCGTTGGTGGCCGGGTAGCGGGCCATCTCTAACTGGTGGGCGATGAGTGCCTCCAGCGCGCCTTGGTAGGGGGCGTGCTGGGGTTCGCCAATCGTCAGCGGAATATGCGCCAGTCCCGCCGGGGGCGTTAGGCTCGCTTTGAGGGCGGCCAGCTTTTCAAACGGATAGGGGTGTAGGGCGTTGAGATCAGGGTTCATGGCGCGTCCGTTGAGAGCGTAAGGGCGGGAACTGTGGGCAAAACCATTTATCGAACCGCCGATTATAGGCAAGCCCTGGGGCAGGCTCAAACCTAACCGAACTAGCAAAACAGCCAATTGCGCTTAGTGGTGCCGAGAGCAGGTTGCTGCGAGGGCGCTGTGAACCCATCCATGGGCGCTACTTTCGCCATCTGACCGCCATGGATGGCGGAAATGCCGGAATGGTATGGAACATATTCCGGCCATGGCGAAAGACCCTCGCTTCAACCAGCCCCCGGCATTCATAGACAGCGCGAGCTTTAAACCCCCAATACCTCAATCAGTCGTTCGCGGAGCTGCTGCTGACGTTCGGGGTCGGTGAGCGGCTCGCCTGCTTTGGTGGTGATGAAGAAAACGTCTTCAACCCGTTCGCCTAGCGTGGCAATTTTAGCGGCTGAGAGCGAGATATCTTGCTCCATGAAAATGCGCCCTACCCGAGCCAGCAGACCGGGGCGGTCGGGGGCGGTCAGTTCCAGTAGGGTGCGTTCATTGGCCGGGTCCTGCTCGATCACCACTTCGGTAGGCACTTTGAAGTGCTTGAGCTGGCGCGGCGTGTGTCGAGTGACGATTTCTGGATAGTCATCCGGGTCATCCAGCTCTTCTACCAGGTGGCTGCGCATCTCTTCGATGCGCTCCGCGTCGCGAATCGGCTGGCTATGGCTATCCAGCACGATGAAGGTATTCAGCGTCCAGTCGTTATGAGACGTGGCGATCCGCGCATCGTGGATGGACAGCCCCAACTGCTCCATGGCGGCGGCCGTGGCGGCAAACAGATCATCCACGGAGCGGGTGTGGATGAATACCTTGGTGCCGCCTTCGGCCATGTCGGCGGTGGGGGCACTGATCAGCACCAGCGGCAGGGGGGAGGGCTGATGGGCCAGAATGCCCTGGGTCTGCCAAACGATCTCGCTGGGGGCGTACTGCAGGAAGTAGTCTTCCCCCAGCGACTCCCAGAGCTGGTCTATTTGGCCACTATCGACGCCGACTGTTTGCAGCAGCGAGCGCGCCTCAGTACGGGTTTCGCGCACCCAGTCGTCTCGATCCGGTGGATTTTTCAGCCCACGGCGCAGAGCACGTTTAGTTTCCGCGTGGAGCTGGCGCAAAAGCGATGCCCGCCAGCCGTTCCACAGCGTGGGGTTGGTGGCGTTGATATCGGCAACGGTGAGCACATAGAGGTAGTCCAGGCGGGTCTCGTCGCGCACGATCAGTGCGAAGTCGCGGATTACATCCGGGTCGCTGATGTCGCGCTTTTGGGCGGTCATCGACATCAGCAGGTGATGCTCCACCAACCAGCTGACCAGGTTGGTGTCGTGCTGGGAAATATGGTGGCGATGGCAGAATTGTTCGACGTCACGGGCGCCGATTTCAGAGTGGTCTCCGCCGCGCCCTTTGCCGATGTCGTGGAACAGGCCAGCGATCCACAGCAGGTCCAGCTTGGGCAGCTGATGGATCAGGTTGGCGGCCACCGGGAAGTCGTCTTTTGCCTCGGGCTTGCGGAAGCCGTGCAGAAATTTCAGCAGGCGCAGGGTGTGGGCGTCCACCGTATAGATATGGAACAGATCGTGCTGCATCAGCCCCACCGCGCGGCCAAACTCCGGCAGGTACTTGCCCAGAATGCCGTAACGGTTCATGCGCCGGAGCTGGCGAGGCACGTTGCCCGGCGCGCGCATAATGGCCATAAACAGCCGCTGGTGGCGTGGGTCTTCCCGGTAGTGGTCGTCAATTTGGTGGCGGTGGTCACGAATCAGCCGAATAGTATCGGCGCGTACCCCTTCGATTTCCGGATGCTTGGCCATCAGCAGGAAGAGTTCTAGCATGGCCGCCGGGCGCTCGCGGAACAGGTTGCGGGTGCGCACCTGGATGTAGCCGCCCTTGGTTTCAAAGCGTTCGTTCAGCTTAACGGTTTCCAACGACTCCTTGCCGCGTAAAATCACTTCGTCGAAGTGCTGTAGCAGCATATCGTTGAGTCCGGCGAGAGCCGTCACGTGGCGGTAGTAGCGTTTCATGAACTGCTCGACCGCGAGCCGCTCGGGGGTATCCCTAAAGCCAAACATCTCGGCAATGGTGCGCTGGTGATCAAACAGCAGGCGGTCTTCGGCTCGGCCTGTGAGCATATGCAGGGCGTAGCGCACCTGCCAAAGAAACGCCTGACCCTGGCTGAGTATGCGCAGCTCCGCGTCATTCATAAAGCCGTTGGCGACGATGTCGGCGTACTGCTCGGTGCCGAAATGGCGCTTAGCCACCCAGCCAATCATCTGGATGTCCCGCAGGCCACCGGGGGAGCTTTTTAAGTTGGGCTCCAGGTGGTACTCGGAGTTGTTGTAGCGGTAGTGGCGAGCAATTTGCTCTTGCCACTTGGCTTCAAAAAAGCGGTCGGCGGGCCACAGGTTCGGGGTGCTCAGGCGCTCGCGCATCTTCTCACGCAGACTTTCCGGCCCGGCAATGAGGCGCGACTCCAGCAGGTTGGTAATCACTGTGACGTCTGCTTCGGCTTCCCGCTCGCAGTCGTTGAGCGAGCGAACGCTGTGGCCAATCTCCAGGCCGATATCCCAGAGGAAGGTGATAAAAGCGCTCAGCGGCTCCCGGTAGGGGGTGTCGTCGTCGTGCTCAAGCAGCAAGAGCAGGTCAATATCCGAATGGGGATGCAGTTCACCACGCCCGTAGCCGCCCACGGCCACCAGCGCAACGCCGTCGTCGGGCCAAGCATGCTGCGCCCAGGCAATGGCGAGGAGCTGGTCAAGATACCAAGCCCTGCCGCGTACCAAGTCGCGAATATCGCTACCGGCGCGAAAGCGTTCATCCAGGCGTGCTTGGATTTCCCGCAGCGCGGCTTTAAACGGGGCGATAGGAGAGCGCGACCCGGCAAGCTCGGTGCGAAACAGGTCTAGATCGAAAAGCGACGTGTCCGGCTCAAACCGGTAGTGGTGAAGAAGCATCAGGCGTTCAGAAAGCTAAAGTCTTCGTCGCTGCGCGCAGTGAGCACGTCAACGCCGGTGTCGGTGACCAGTAGAGTATGTTCCCACTGGGCCGACAGGCTGCGGTCTTTGGTGACGGCGGTCCAGCCGTCGCGCAGCACTTTGGTTTTGTAGCCGCCCACGTTAATCATCGGCTCGATGGTGAAGCACATGCCCGCTTCTAGGCGGATGTCGGCATCCGGTGCATAGCCGTCGTAGTGCAGGAACTGCGGGTCTTCGTGGAAGTCCGCGCCAATGCCGTGGCCGCAGAAATCACGTACCACCGAGTAACCATGGGCTTCGGCGTGCTGCTGAATCACACGGGCAAGCTCAGAAAGACGCACGCCGGGTTTCACCAGCGCAATGCTTTTATACAGGCACTCTTGGGTGATGCGGCACAGCCGTTCGCCCTGAATGGTATTGCCCACCACGAACATCACGCTGGAGTCGCCGTGGTAGCCATCCGGTGTGCGCACGGTGATGTCCAGGTTCATGATGTCGCCGTTTTTGAGCTTTTTGGCGTCATCGGGGATGCCGTGGCACACCACGTGGTTGATGGAGGTACAGGTTGCTTTGGGAAAGCCGTGGTAGTTCAGCGGTGCCGGTGTCGAGCCCAGCTCGTTAACAATGTACTCGTGGCACAGACGGTCGATCTCGCCAGTGCTAATGCCCGCTTTAACGTGGGGAGTGATCATTTCGATAACGCTGGCCGCCTGGCGACCGGCTTCGCGCATTTTCTCGATTTCAGAAGGCGTCTTAATAGGAACGTTCATGAATTCTCGATGTGGGATTTAAGTAAGTGGGTGACAGTAAGTATTGGAATGCAAGTGATAAACGGCAAATGGAAGCGGCGAAGTAACGCCGTTTTATGGGCGGTGACTTCATCTTGGTAAGGATCTATGGTATAAAGCCGCGCGCTTTCCTGCAATCGCCATCCAATGCTTCTATACTGGCTGGCGCTACGCGAAAGGGCAACGAGATCGCAACGCAGCACCGCTGGGTTGCACAACAGCAAGCCTTGAAAACACACATGCACCGGCACATGGTCCCGGGTGCCTTTAGCGACGTTTAACGACGCTACTGGTCGGATCCATGGGGTGCGTGGAGGCCTAACCCGAGTTTCAGGAGTTTTACCATGTCTCACGTTAATATGCGTGACCTGCTGAAAGCAGGTGCTCACTTCGGTCACCAAACCAAGTACTGGAATCCGAAGATGGGCAAATACATCTTCGGCGCGCGCAACAAGATTCACATCATCAACCTCGAGCACACCCTGCCGGCGCTGAACGAAGCGATCGACGTGGTCGAGAAGATGGCGGCATCCAACAACAAAATTCTGTTTGTTGGCACCAAGCGCAGCGCTAGCAAGATCATCAAAGAAGAAGCGAATCGCGTTGGCCAGCCGTTCGTCAACCATCGCTGGTTGGGCGGCATGCTGACCAACTTCAAGACCATTCGTCAGTCCATCAAACGACTGCGTGATCTGGAAGTGATGCGCGAAGACGGCACCTTCGAGAAGCTGACCAAGAAAGAAGTCTTGATGGCCACGCGTGAGCAAGAGAAGCTTGAGCGTTCTATCGGTGGTATCAAGAACATGGGCGGCCTGCCGGACGCACTGTTCGTGATCGACGTTGACCACGAGCGCATCGCGATTAACGAAGCCAACAAGCTGGGTATCCCGGTTATTGGCGTGGTAGATACCAACTCTAACCCAGATGGCGTTGATTACGTGATCCCGGGTAACGATGACTCCATCCGCGCTATCCAGATCTACGTGAAGGCGATTGCCGACGCGTGTGGTCGCGCGAAAGAAGGTCGTCCGGACGAGTTCGTCGAAGTGACTGAAGAAGCCGCTTCCGCCGACACAAGCGCTGCTGCCGAGTAAGGCTGCAGTGGTGCGGCGGGCAGGTTGAGCCGCATCGTGTTAAGAGGGGGCCTTATGCCCCCTTTTTCCCGCTTTGAGTTCGCTCAGGCGGGCCGATTATGCCGGATGAATGCCGGCAAGCGCTCTGCACAGTGATACGCAATGGTCATCTACCGTGCTTATACTCTGTAGCGCGTTTAACTCTCAGTTAGAACCATTTCCGAGGTGAAATCTCATGGCAGCTATCAGCGCCTCTCAGGTTAAGGAACTGCGCGAACGTACCGGTCTTGGCATGATGGAGTGTAAAAAAGCACTCACCGAAGCCGACGGTGACATCGAAGTCGCGATCGAAAACCTGCGTAAAAGCTCTGGTCTTAAAGCCGCGAAAAAAGCGGGTCGTACCGCTGCAGAAGGTACGGTTGTTACTCGTGTAGCAGAAGATGGCAGCTACGGCGTAATGGTCGAAATCAACTCTGAAACCGATTTCGTTGCCCGTGACGACAACTTCATCGACTTCGCCAACAAGATTGCTGATGCGTTCTTTGCGGCGAAAAACGAAGACGTTGCAGCGGTGATGGCGGGTGACCTTGAGTCCGCTCGTGAGCAGCTGGTTCAGAAAATCGGCGAAAACATCGGCGTGCGTCGTGCCGTTGTCGTGAATGCCGTTGAAGGTGGTCTGGTGGGCGAATACGTTCACGGTGGCCGTATTGGCGTTCTGACCGTTCTGAAAGGCGGCACCAGCGAAGCAGCCAAAGATGTTGCGATGCACGTAGCGGCGATCAACCCGGCGGTTGCGCATCCTGAAGAGATGCCGCAAGAGCAGCTGGACAAAGAGAAAGCGATCATCCTGGCCCAGCCGGACATGGCCGGTAAGCCCGAGCAAATCGCTGAGAAGATGGTTCAAGGCCGCCTGAAGAAGTACCTGGCCGAGAACAGCCTGACCGAGCAGCCGTTTGTTAAAGACCCGAACCAGTCCGTTGCTGAATTCGTCAAAGCAGCTGGTGGTGAAGTGGTTAGCTTCACTCGCTTTGAAGTGGGCGAAGGCATCGAGAAAGAAGAAGTCGACTTCGCTAAAGAAGTCATGGAACAGGCTGGCCGTCGCTAAGGTCAGAGGTTCCAGTAAGAAGATGGCGTGCGCGCGAGCGCACGCCTTCGTGTATCCGGCCCCTGTGAAATACAGGTGCCGCCTCGCCCACCTGTGCCCAGGTCTGCCTCAGGAGAGATGTCATGTCACGTGATGTTCAAGAGTCTACCCCCACTGCTGCCCCCAAAATCGATAAGTCAAAGTCAAAATACAAGCGTATTTTGCTGAAGCTATCGGGCGAAGCGCTGATGGGTGAGCACGATTTTGGTATTGATCCAAAAGTGCTGGATCGTATGGCGCTTGAGATCGGCCAGCTGGTCGGTATTGGCGTACAGGTCGGTATTGTGATTGGTGGTGGTAACCTGTTCCGTGGTGCGGCGTTGAACGAAGCCGGCATGGATCGGGTCACGGGTGACCACATGGGAATGCTGGCAACGGTGATGAATGCCCTCGCCATGCGTGATGCTCTGGAGCGCTCTAATATTCGCTCGCGGGTGATGTCAGCGATTCCCATGAGCGGTGTGGTGGAGCACTATGACCGCCGCACTGCCATCCGTTATTTAACGTCTGGCGACGTGGTGCTGTTCTCTGCTGGCACCGGTAACCCTTTCTTTACCACCGACTCTGCTGCTTGTTTGCGCGGCATTGAAGTGGATGTAGACGTTGTCATCAAGGCCACCAAGGTGGACGGCGTGTACAATAAGGACCCGGTGAAGCACCCCGACGCCGTAAAATACGACCAGCTCTCCTATGACGACGCTCTGGATCAGAAACTGGGCGTAATGGATTTGACCGCAATCTGCCTGGTACGTGACCATGATATGCCGGTGCGGGTATTTGATATGAACAAGCCTGGTGCCCTGCTCAACCTCGTGGTTGGGGGCAAGGAAGGCACGCTGATAGACAGAGGGTAACAACGTGATCAACGACATCAAGAAAGATGCAGAGTCTCGCATGAAGAAGAGCGTTGAGGCGCTGCACAGCAACTTCAACAAGATCCGCACGGGTCGCGCTCACCCCAGCATCCTGGATGCCGTGACCGTTGAGTATTACGGTGGCCAAGTGCCGCTGAACCAAGTGGCTTCGGTCAACGTTGAAGACGCCCGTACCCTGGCGGTGGCTCCTTGGGAGCAGTCCATGGTGGCTAAAATCGAAAAAGCGATCATGACCTCTGACTTGGGCCTCAACCCCTCAAGCGCAGGCAACGTGATTCGTGTACCGATGCCGATGCTGACTGAAGAGACACGCAAGGGTTACATTAAGCAGGCACGTAGCGAGGCAGAAAGCGCGCGCGTGGCTGTGCGTAACGTTCGTCGTGATGCTAACGGTGATTTCAAATCCTTGCTTAAGGATAAAGAGATTACCGAGGACGATCAGCGCCAGGGCGAAGACGAAATCCAGAAGCTGACCGATAAATATATCGCTGAGATCGATAAGGCACTTGCCGCAAAAGAACAGGATCTCATGCAGGTTTAGTGATTGTTGTGAACATCACTGCCTGCGTTCACTTTGCCACGGGCGGCTTGGCCGTCCGTGGGCCATCGCTTGGCTTACTTATGACTGATCTTTGGTGCGAGAACCCATGATGTCTCCGCAGCTTCCCCAAGAGCAGCCGGGTGGCACGACGCTTTCTCTATCCGAGGAAGCGCTGCCGTCTCATGTTGCTATCATTATGGATGGTAACAACCGCTGGGCGCGGGCACGGGGGCTGTCGGGAGTGCGCGGCCACCGCGCCGGTGTCGAAGCCGTAAGAGCGGTGATTGAGCGTGCAACTGAGCGAGGCGTTCAAACGCTAAGCCTGTTCGCCTTCTCCAGTGAGAACTGGAAACGTCCTGCCGCTGAGGTGAATGCACTGATGGAGCTGTTTTTGATGGCGCTTAAACGCGAAGTCAAAAAACTTAATGAGCGCAATATCCGTCTGTCGATTATTGGCGAACAGCGTGGCTTTTCCCCCGCGATTCAAAAGCATATTCAGCGCGCCGAAGCGCTGACCGCCGAGAACACGGGCATGCATCTGGTGATTGCCGCGAACTACGGCGGCCAGTGGGACATCGCCCGCGCCGCGCGCCAGCTCGCCGAGCAGGTGGCTACCGGAGAGCTGGCGCCCGAGGCCATCGACGAAGCGCGCTTGGATGCGGCCATGAACACCGATCAAGTACCGCCGGTGGATCTGTGCATCCGTACCAGCGGCGAGCAGCGGCTCTCGAACTTTATGTTATGGCAGCTGGCCTATGCCGAGCTGCACTTTTCGCCCTTGTTATGGCCAGATTTTGATGGGGCGGCCTTCGACAAAGCGCTCGATGATTTCTGCTTACGACGTCGCCGTTTTGGCATGACCGACGAACAAATAGAGGCGCAAGGTGCTTAAACAGCGGATGATCACCGCAGCCTGGTTAGCTCCTGTCACGCTAATTGGTCTGTTTGGATTACAGGGAGGTGCCTTTGCGCTGTTTACAGCGCTGATCGTGCTGTTAGGTACCTGGGAGTGGACCAACTTGGCGGGGGTTATCGTCTCGCGCACGCGCCTGGCGCTGGTGGCCGGTATGGCGGTGCTCATGGCCCTGCTGTGGCTGAGCGGCGCTGCCTTTGCAGTTTGGCCGTTGTGGCTGGCCGCAGCTGGCTGGTTGCTGAACCTCTACTGGGTGACGCACTACCCGGAAAGCAGTCAGCAGTGGCAAGCCACTTCACGCCGTCTACTCATGGGCGTTTGGGTACTGCTGCCGTGCTGGGTAGGTTTTAACGTGCTGCGTGATAGCGGGGCGGTGTGGCTTCTGTTTGTGATGCTGCTGGTATGGACGGCAGACATTGGCGCCTACTTTGCTGGTCGCCGCTGGGGTAAGCGCAAATTAGCCCCGCGGGTTAGTCCAGGCAAGTCCTGGGAGGGCGTGTATGGGGGGCTTGCTGCCACGATGCTGCTAGCCCTACTGTTTGCCCTTTGGCAGCCCCTGGGGGTTGCTGGAGGCATCGCACTGCTGTTGATCACGGCTGTTGTCACGCTGATCTCGGTGCTGGGTGACCTGCTGGAAAGCATGCTCAAGCGTTACCGTGACATCAAGGATTCCAGCCAGCTGCTGCCCGGCCATGGGGGCGTGCTGGACCGTATCGATAGCCTGACCGCCGCCATACCGATCTTTGCCTTGTTCTACCTGCTGGTACTACAGGCCCAGGTGAGTGCGCTATGAGTACCGTGCCTGTTCAGCAAGTGACGGTGCTCGGGGCCACGGGCTCGATAGGCACCAGTACTCTGGATGTGATCGCCCGACACCCTGACCGTTATCGCGTTTATGCGCTGACGGCCCATACCTCAAAAGAAGCCCTGCTGGCGCAGTGTCGGGAACATCGGCCCCGGTTTGCGGTGCTGGATGATGCGAACGATGCCGAGTGGCTTCAGCAGGCACTCGCACCAACGGGCATCGATACCAAGGTGCTCTCTGGCCCCGAGGCGCTATGCGATGTCGCCAGTGTGCCAGAGGTCGATACCGTCATGGCCGCCATCGTGGGGGCCGCAGGCCTTCTGCCAGCGCTGGCGGCGGCAGAGGCAGGCAAACGCGTGCTGCTGGCCAATAAAGAGGCGCTGGTCATGAGTGGCGCGCTGTTCATGGAGGCGGTCGAGCGCTCTGGTGCCATCCTGTTGCCGATCGATTCTGAACATAATGCCATCTACCAGTGTCTACCCAGCGAGCATCGCGGCGGATTAGCCAAACACGGCGTGCGTCAGCTGCTTCTAACCGCATCGGGCGGGCCGTTTCGCGGCTGGTCGGCTGCCGATATTGCTAACGTAACACCAGAGCAGGCCTGCGCTCATCCTAACTGGTCCATGGGGCGTAAAATCTCCGTAGATAGCGCCACGCTGATGAATAAAGGACTCGAATTAATCGAAGCGTGCTGGCTGTTTGATGCCACACCCGAGCAGATTCAGGTCGTTGTTCACCCGCAAAGCGTTATCCACTCTATGGCAGCCTATAACGACGGCTCCGTGATTGCTCAGTTGGGTAATCCCGATATGCGCACACCGATTGCCTATGGGCTTGCTTGGCCAGAGCGCATTGATGCCGGCGTGGAAACGCTAGATCTGTTCCAAGTTGCGCGGCTCGATTTTGAAGCCCCGGATGAAACACGCTTTCCCTGCCTACGACTAGCCCGAGAGGCGATGCAGGCAGGTGGAGCCGCTCCGGCGGTGCTTAACGCTGCTAATGAAGTTGCTGTTGAGGCATTTTTAGCGGGGAACATCGCGTTTGGTGCGATTCCGGATGTTGTCGCGAAGGTGATGGCCCTGCCGTATCCCGGTCAGGCGGATTCACTTGAACGCGTGCTTGCTGCGGACTGCTGGGCTCGAGAGCAAGCCGCGCACACCATACGCCAGTTAACCGCTTAGCCTCAGCTATTGTTGAGCAGCGTGTCGTGCAAAGGAGCAAAAAGTGGGCCTGATACAGAATATCTTAGCCGTCATCGTGGTGCTGGGGCTGCTGGTGACCTTTCACGAGTTTGGTCACTTTTGGGTTGCACGCCGCTGCGGCGTCAAGGTGTTGCGCTTCTCCGTAGGGTTTGGCAAGCCGCTGTGGTCAATAATTGATCGCCATGGCACCGAGTTTGCGGTGGCGGCCATTCCATTGGGCGGCTACGTCAAAATGCTCGACGAGCGTGAAGCGCCGGTACCGGAAGAGCAGCTAGACCAAGCGTTTAATCGTAAAACCGTTTGGCAACGTATTGCTATTGTGGCCGCGGGCCCCATCGCCAATTTCCTGCTGGCTATTGTGGCCTACTGGGCGCTGTTTGTGGCGGGTACAACCACCGTAGCGCCAATAGTTGGCGATATTACGCCTAACTCCCCAGCCGCAGAGGCGGGGTTGGAGCAGGGGAGTGAAATTACTGCGATTCAGGGCGATGCAATGCGCTCCTGGGAAGAGATTAATTTAAAGCTGGTCTCCATGATTGGCTTCAGCGGTGATTTAACTATTGAGGCAGTGCCGGAAGGCGCTAGTGCCACCCGCAGCTATCAACTGCCGCTTAACAACTACATGGTTCGCCAGGATCCGCCACAGCCGCTGCAGAGCCTTGGCTTCTCGCCCTGGCGACCCGATGTGCCCGCCGTGCTTGGCCAAGTAGTGGATGGGCAAGCCGCCGCTGAAGCCGGGCTTCAAGCAGGGGATCGCATCGTCGCCCTTAACGGTGAGCCCATTAATGACTGGATGCAGTTTGTCGCGGTGATCCGCGATAGCGCAGGCGAGACACTGAGCGTTGGTTATCAGCGTAATGGCGAAGCAGGAACGCTTTCGCTCACGCCAAGACGTAATACGCTGGAGAGTGGTGCCGAGGTTGGGTACATTGGTGCCGGTGCAGCGCCGTTTAGCTGGCCTGAGTCGCTGCAGCGTGAAATTCGTTACGGGCCGATGGAGGCCGTAGGCCAAGCGCTATCGCGTACTGGTGAAATGGTGCTGCTGACGGTCGACGCCATTCGCAAAATGTTAGTGGGGTTAATTTCGCCCTCTAACCTATCGGGGCCGATCACGATTGCGCAAATTTCCGGAGACTCTGCGCGTGCTGGGGTAGAAGCCTTCGTTGGTTTTTTAGCGTATCTTTCGATTAGTTTAGGTGTGCTGAATTTGCTGCCCATTCCCGTGCTCGACGGCGGTCATTTGCTTTACTATTTTGTCGAGGTCGTACGTGGGCGGCCGGTATCTGAGCAGACACAAGCGATGGGGCTGCGCATCGGACTTGCCATGGTTGGCACCCTGATGCTGATGGCGCTCTATTTTGATTTGATGCGCCTGTGGTAATAACGCGTGTAGCGCGCAGGATGCCTTGTCATCTGCCTGCACAAATGTATATGGTGCCTGTCTTAACCGACGGGCAGACCAACGCGAGCGAACTGACTGCATGAAAATCAAGACCCTTGGAATGGCGGCACTCTTGCTGGTAGGCGCCAGCGGCGCCCAAGCACAATCCTTTGACGTTTCAGACATTCGTGTGGAAGGACTGCAGCGGGTTTCCGTCGCCTCGGTCTTTAATGCGTTCCCCGTCAGCGCTAATGACCGCGTGGACGAGCAGCAGCTAGCCGCTGCCGCCCGCGATCTGTTCGCTACTGGACTGTTTGAAGATGTCTCGCTGGCCCGGGAGGGCGACGTGCTGGTGATCCAAGTGGTCGAGCGGCCAACCATCGCGCGCTTGAACATCGAAGGCAACGACCAGATTTCGGACGAAGACCTGCGCAACGGCCTGCGTGAGTCGGGCCTGTCGGAAGGTCAGGTACTGCAACTCTCTACCCTTGACGAGATTGAGCGCGAGCTTGAGGGCGTGTATCAGGCTCAGGGTCGCTACAGCGCTGGCATTAATGTTGAGGTGGAAGAGATTGATGAGGGCCGGGTCCAGGTCAACATCGATATCAATGAAGGTGAAGTCGCCAAGATCCGCCAGATCAATATCGTCGGTAACCAGGATTTCGACGATGAAACCCTGCGTGAAGTGTTCGAGCTAAACGACCGCCCTGGCCGTATCTTCGGCTGGTTCTCGAAAGATGAGTACTCCCGAGAAGCGCTCTCTGGTGATATCGAACGCCTACGCTCGTTCTATCTTGACCGTGGCTACGTCAACTTTGATGTTACTTCTACGCAAGTCTCTATCGGCCCTGAAAAGTCAGAAATCTTTATCACCCTGAATATTGATGAAGGCAACCAGTATCGCGTGGGCGATATTCGTTTCGCTGGCGACCTTCAAATCAGCGAGAACGAAGCTCGTAATCTGCTGGAAATCAGCAGTGGTGATATTTTCTCTCGCGGAGAGGTGAACGCCTCCACAGAAGCATTGCGCCAGCGTTTAGGCGCCGAGGGCTTTGCCTTTGCCGATGTACAGGGTGTCCCTGAAATGGCCGATGACGGTGAAACCGTCGATTTGGTCATTGCCGTTAATCCCGGCCAGCGGGCCTATGTTCGCCGCATCGAGTTCTACGGCAATACCACGACACAGGATGAAGTACTGCGTCGGGAAATGATTCAGCTAGAGGGCGCGCCCGCCTCCACCGAGTCTATTACCCAGTCGCGTCAGCGCCTGGAGCGGCTTGGCTTCTTCAGCCAGGTGGAAGTCGACACTCAGCCCGTACCGGGGCAGCCCGACCTGCTGGATGTCACCTACAACGTGGAAGAGCAGCCTTCCGGCTCCATCTCGGCCAGTGTCGGTTTCTCGGAAAGTGCCGGGGTGATCTACGGCGTTGGCCTGGCCCAGAACAACTTCCTGGGCACCGGTAACCGAGTCAACGTCGGCGCGCAGCGCAGCGACACCTTCACCAGCGTGAACTTTGCCTTTACCGACCCCTACTGGACCCTGGACGGCATCTCCCGAGGTTATAACGTTTTCTATCGCGAGACGGACTACGCCGACTCCGATATCTCTACGTTCTCCACCGACGCCTACGGCGCGGGCATCAACTTCGGTTACCCCATCAGTGAGCTGTCGCGGCTCAACTTCGGGGCGAGCATCGAAGACACCACCGTCAAGACCTACTTCGATACGGCCTCTGAAATTCGCCGTTACGTAGAAGACGAAGGTGACAATGCCCAGAGCCTGAAGCTGACCGCCAGCTGGACCCGCAATAACCTGAACCGCGGTATCATGCCGACGGCGGGTAACTATCAGCGTCTCTCGCTGGAAACCGGTGTGCCGGGCAGCGATGCGGAGTACTACAAGGTTCAGGCCCGTGCCCAACAGCTCTTCCCGATCAACGACGATCAGACCTGGGCGTTGAAGTTCAGCGGTAACCTGGGCTATGCCGATACCCTGGCCAGCAACGATCCTTACCCCTTCTATGAGAACTTCTATGCAGGGGGCCTGGGTTCGGTGCGTGGTTTCACGTCCAATACTCTGGGGCAGCGCACTACCCCCGCCCGTGAGGGCGGCCGGGATCGTACCCTTGGGGGGAACGTGCTGGTTCAAGGCAGTGCCGAAGTCCTCTTCCCGATGCCGTTCGTCGAGAACCAGCGCTCGGTACAGCCTTCGCTGTTCCTGGATGCGGGTAATACCTTCCTGAGCTCCTGCTATGACGTGCTGGAAGAGGATGCTGGCCGCCAGCAGTGCAGTTCTGGCGTTGATCTGGGCGATTTACGCTACAGTGTGGGTATTGGTCTCTCCTGGCTGACGCCCGTGGGTCCCTTGACCTTCAGCATTGCAGAGCCGTTAAACGATGAAAGTGGCGATGATACGCAGTTCTTCCAGTTCTCGCTTGGCCAAACGTTCTAATTCAAGGAGTGTCATGATAATGCGTAAACTGACCGCCGCTGTGTGCCTGTTCGGGGCCATGACGCTACCCGCCTACGCGGCTGAAGTCGCTGTACTGGATTGGCGCGCAGCGCTGATGAACACTCAGTCGGCACAATCCTCGCTGAGCCAGTTGGAAAGCCAGATTGGTGGCCAGCAGCGTGAAGCTCAGTCGCTGGGTAACGAGCTGCAGCAGCTGCAAACTCGCTTGCAGCAGCAGGGCGAGACCATGTCGCAATCCGAGCGCGATGCGCTGATTGCCGAGCTGCAGCAGAAGGGCAGCCGTTTCGAGCAGCTTCGTCGTGAAGTGATGCAGGCGCAGCAAACCTCCGAGCAGCAGTTCCTCGAAAGCGCCGAGTCGAAGCTCGAGCGTGCCGTCGAGCAGGTGCTGGAGCGCCACAACATCGACGTGCTGGTAGAGCCGCAGGGAGTGCTGCACTCTTCGACGGACCTTCCCAACGTGACCAACGAGGTCACGCAGATTTTTGATTCGCTGAACTAATTCATGACCGTGGGTGCGGCGCTCGTTGGCCGCACCGCTGCTTTCCTGGGCTCCCATGACGCACGCTTCTCAACACCTCACCCTAGCCGATATCGCACGTCACTTGGACGTTGATTTCGAGGGCGACGCCGACCAGTCAATTCGTGGTTTGGCAACGCTCAAGGAAGCAGCGCCAGACCAAGTCGCATTTTTAGCCAACCGTGCGTACTTAAAAGATCTCGCTACCACCAAAGCGGCAGCGGTACTGCTGCACCCGGAGCACGGCAAGAACTGCCCTGTGCCGCGCCTAGAGATGGATAACCCCTACTTGGGCTACGCCAAGCTCTCCCAGCTATTTGATCCGCTGCCAGCGCGGGATGTGTCGGGTATTCATCCCTCTGCAGTAGTCGCAGAGGGCGTGACGCTTGGGGCCGAGGTTTGCGTCCAAGCCAATGCGGTGATTGAGTCAGGCGTTGTCCTGGGCGACCGTGTAGTGGTTGGCGCGGGTAGCGTGATTGGCGCTGACTGTGTCATCGGTGACGACACGCGGCTGCATGCCAATGTCACCGTTTGCCACGGTGTGGTCGTGGGCAAGCGAGTGATTTTGCACAGTGGCTGTGTGATTGGTGGTGATGGCTTTGGGTTTGCCCATGATGGTGCGGGTTGGCACAAAATTGCTCAGCTTGGCGGCGTGGTGCTAGGTGATGATGTTGAAGTGGGCAGCTGCTCCAGTATTGACCGAGGCGCGTTAGGTGACACCGTCATTGGCAACGATGTCAAAATCGACAGCCAAGTGCAGATTGCCCACAACGTTACCATTGGGGACCACAGTGCGTTAGCAGGCTGTGTAGGGATTGCAGGCTCCACCAAAGTGGGCAAGCACTGCATGTTGGGCGGTGGTGTGGGCCTATCTGGTCATCTCACCATTTGTGATGGCGTTCAGGTCACCGGCATGAGCCTAGTGACCAACTCAATTCATGAGCCGGGGGTTTATTCTTCGGGGACCGGGGCCATGAGCAACACCCAATGGCGTAAAAATGCGGTGCGCTTCAAGCAGCTCGACGATATTGCCAAGCGCTTGGCGCGGGTGGAAAAAAGCCAGCGAGAATCGTGAAGAAAGAAGGGTTTCCTGAGGGAGTAGCTTGAGGCTTAATAGCAGCAGGTTATAATCCACTGCCTTTTACCAGTAGGATTACTGGTGCGCGCCTGATACTGCTCAGGCCTTTTGTCATTTTAGAGGTCGTTACGATGGTTATGGATATCAACGAAATTCGCGAATACTTGCCCCACCGCTATCCGTTCTTGCTGGTGGATCGAGTCACGCAGTTAACCGTGGGTGAAACCATCGTTGCGTATAAAAACGTTAGCATCAA
The DNA here is from genome assembly GCF_021532545.1 of Halomonas sp. Cn5-12. Classification (NCBI taxonomy): domain Bacteria; kingdom Pseudomonadati; phylum Pseudomonadota; class Gammaproteobacteria; order Oceanospirillales; family Halomonadaceae; genus Halomonas; species Halomonas sp. Cn5-12. The sequence goes on along the minus strand of NZ_JAKGAY010000007.1, from coordinate 37,711 downwards.
CGAGCCGTTTTTCAATGGCCACTTTCCTCATCACCCGATTATGCCCGGGGTACTGGTTGTTGAAGCGCTGGCTCAGGTATGCGGTATTCTAGGCTTTAAAACGGTCAATAAGTTGCCCGCTGATGGCTATGTGTATTATCTCGTTGGCAGCGACAACGTGCGTTTTAAGCGCCCGGTCATGCCTGGCGATCAATTAACGCTTGAAGCGAATGTGATTCGCGGTAAACGCGGTATTTGGAAGTTTGCCTGCCGTGCCACGGTAGACGGCGAGCTGGCCTGCGAAGCGGAAATCATTTGTGCCGAGAGGAAGGTGGCTTGATACATCCTACTGCATTGGTCGACCCAGCGGCACGGCTTGCTGATGACGTTGAGGTTGGCCCGTTCAGCGTGATTGGGCCTGACGTCACGATTGGCGCAGGCTCGGTCATTGGCCCCCATGTGGTGGTGAAAGGCCCCACGGTGCTAGGCGAGCGCACGCGTATCTTTCAGTTTGCCTCGGTGGGCGAAGACTGCCAGGACAAAAAGTACGCGGGCGAGCCAACGCGGCTGGTGATGGGTGACGATAACGTCATTCGTGAAGGGGTGACCCTCCATCGCGGCACTGTTCAGGATCGCAGCGAAACCACCATCGGTTCACGTAATCTGTTTATGGCCTACGTGCATGTAGGGCATGACTGTGTGATTGGCAATGACTGCATTTTAGCGAACCAAGTCACGCTGGCAGGCCATGTCACCCTCGGTGATCACGCTATTTTGGGCGGCCTGGCGGCAGTGCATCAGTTCTGTCACTTTGGCGATCACGCCATGGCGGGCGGCGGTTCGATTATCACTAAAGACACTCCTGCCTATGTGATGATTAACGGCAACCCGGCAGAAGCGCGCGGACTGAACCTCGTGGGGTTGAAGCGCCGAGGGTTTAGCCGCGAAGCGATTGCTGCACTCAGCACAGCCTACAAGCTGGTTTATCGTCAAGGCTTAACCGTCGAGCAGGCAGTGAGCGAAATGCGTAATCGCTTTGATTTGCCTGAAGTGGCCCTGTTCGCTGACTCCATCGAGCGTTCAACACGCGGTATCGTTCGCTAATACTCATCTAACCGGCTCTCCCGTCACTATGACACTGCAGCGCGTATACCTTGTGGCAGGCGAACTCTCCGGCGATATCCTTGGTGCTGGGCTGATGCAGGCGCTGCGCGCCCGGCATCCCCAGGTGGAGTTTCGCGGTATGGGTGGCCCCCGCATGGAAGCCCAGGGGCTGGTTAGCCGCTTCCCTCTGGAAACCCTCTCGGTGATGGGCTTGGTCGAGGTACTCAAGCACCTGCCCGAACTCATCCGTGTGCGCCGTACCCTGCGTGAAGAGGCGCTGGCTTGGCAGCCGGACGTCATGATCGGTATCGATGCCCCGGACTTCAACATTGGGCTGGAGAAGCAGCTGCGTGCCGCTGGCGTCACGACGGTCCACTACGTGAGCCCCTCGGTATGGGCGTGGCGGCAGGGGCGGGTGAAGAAGATCGCCAACGCCGTGGATGCCATGCTCACGCTGCTGCCCTTCGAGGCGGACTTCTATCATCGCCACCACGTTCCCGTAGCTTTCGTTGGTCATCCGTTGGCCGACGAACTGCCGCTGGAAAATGATCGCGAGGCGGCCCGCCGTGCGCTGGGCTTGGACCCGGGCGCACCGGTATTAGCGCTGCTGCCCGGCTCTCGGCGGAACGAGGTTCGTTTCATGGGGGCCACCTTCTTGGAGGCGGTGACGCTGCTATGCCAGCGCCATACGGAGTTGCAGGTGGTGATCCCAGCGGCCACCGCACAGCGCTATACCGAGCTTGGCGAGCTGCTGGCAGGCTACCCCACGTTGGCCCAGCGGGTCACGCTGCTGGAGGGCCAAGCCCGCGAGGCGATGGTCGCCAGCGATGCGGTACTGCTGACCTCCGGTACGGCAGCGCTAGAGGCCATGCTCTGCCATCGCGCCATGCTCGTGGCGTACAAAATGGCGCCCGCGACCCATTGGCTCGCCAAACGGCTGGTGAAAACCCAGTGGATCTCACTACCCAATTTGATTGCCCAGGAGAGCGTGGTGCCTGAGCTGATTCAGCACGCGGCCACGCCGGAGGCGATTGCCGAGCAGATAAGCCAGCTACTTAGCGATGCCGAGACGCGTCACGCACTAGAGGCACGCTTTGCCTCGATGCATGCCACGCTGCAGCGCACGGCCAGCGAGCGCGCCGCGCAGGCGATTACCGCCTTGGTTGCAGGCGAGCCGCTGGAGGCTAAACCGGATGGCGACTAAACCAGCCGACTTTCCGCCGCTGGTGGTGGAGTATACGGGGGATTTTCTGGCGGGGGTCGATGAGGTCGGCCGCGGGCCGCTGGTGGGGAGCGTAGTAGCCGCCGCCGTGATTCTGGACCCCAAGGCACCTATCGACGGCTTAACCGACTCCAAGAAGCTCACTGCCCGCAGGCGTGAGTCATTGGATGTGCTCATTCGCGAGCGTGCGCTGTCGTTTGCAGTGGCAGAGGCGAGTGCTGAAGAGGTCGACTCGCTCAATATCTATCACGCGACGCATCTGGCCATGCGTCGTGCAGTGGATGCGTTAGCTCCCCAGGCGGAGTATCTGCTGGTGGATGGCAACCGGCTGCCGGGGCACGCGTTGCCGGGTCAGGCCGTAGTGAAGGGCGATGCCCGCCATCCGGCCATTGCCGCTGCGTCTATTTTGGCCAAAGTAGCGCGGGATGCGCAAATGGCCGAGCTGGATCTGCGCTATCCTGAATACGGGTTTGCGCGGCACAAGGGCTACCCCACCAAAGAGCACTTGGCAGCGCTGGAAGCCCACGGGCCGCTGGCAGAGCACCGCAAAAGCTTCGCGCCGGTACAGCGCCAGTTAGCGCTGCTGTAGCCGTTCTATTTATTTTATGTAGCGTTTTATGCTGAGAGTCTCATGACGGTTCCGTTCGTTCATCTTCGTTTGCACAGTGAATACTCTCTGGTCGATGGCTTGGTCAAACTCAAGTCGCTGGTCAGCACGACCGCTGAGCGCAGGATGCCGGCGCTGGCGCTCACCGATGAAGCCAACTTGTTTGGCTTGGTCAAATTCTACAAAGCCGCCCAGGGCGCCGGGCTGAAGCCGATCATCGGTAGCGATCTCTGGCTCTCGAATCCCCACGATGAAGCGCACCCCTATCGCATCACGCTGTTGGCGATGAACGACGTGGGCTACCGTAACCTGACCGAGCTGATCTCCAAAGGCTGGACCGACGGTCAACGCCAGGGACGGGCGATCCTCGATAAACAGTGGGTATTGGCGCAGAGCGAAGGTCTGATTGCCCTGTCGGGCGGGCGCGAAGGCGAGATTGGCCGCCACTTGCTCTCCGAGCACGAGCGGGAAGCGCGCCAGCTGCTGGAAGAGTGGCAGCAGGCGTTTCCCGACCGCTTCTACCTGGAGCTCATCCGCACCGGCCGCCCTCTGGAAGAGGCCTGCGTACACGCTAGCGTTCAGTTGGCGATCGAGACCGGCACGCCGGTTGTCGCCACCAACGATGTGCGCTTTCTGGAACGGGAAGACTTCTGGGCCCACGAAACCCGCGTCGCCATTGGTGAGGGTAAAGCCCTGGACGACCCGCGCCGCGAACGCCGCTATACCGAAGAGCAGTACCTCAAAAGCCCCGACGAGATGGCGGCGCTGTTTGCCGATATCCCCGAGGCGCTGGAAAACAGCGTGATGATCGCCGAGCGCTGCAGCGTCGATGTGCGCCTGGGAGAGATATTCCTGCCAGAGTTCGGCATCCCCGAGGGCATGACCCAGGATGAATTCTTCCGCAAGGTCTCCCACGATGGCCTAACGGAGAGGCTCGATTTTCTGTTTCCCGCCGAGCAGTATCCGCGCGATAGCGAGGCGTTCCGCGAGATTGATCAGCGCTACCGCGACCGGCTGGAGTTTGAGCTCAACGTCATCATTCAGATGGGCTTCCCCGGCTACTTCCTGATCGTGATGGACTTTATCCAGTGGGCCAAGGACAACAACGTACCGGTGGGGCCGGGGCGTGGCTCCGGTGCCGGTTCACTAGTGGCCTACGCGCAGAAGATCACCGACCTCGACCCCATCGGCTACGATCTGCTGTTCGAGCGCTTTCTTAACCCTGAGCGTGTCTCGATGCCCGACTTTGACGTCGATTTCTGCATGGAGAAGCGTGACAAGGTCATCGAGTACGTAGCCGACCGCTACGGTCGTAACGCGGTGTCCCAGATCGTCACCTTCGGCACCATGGCCGCCAAGGCGGTGGTGCGCGACGTGGCCCGTGCCCAGGGCAAGCCCTACTCGCTGGGTGACAAGCTCTCCAAGCTGATCCCGTTCGAAGTGGGCATGACGCTGGCCAAGGCCATCGAGCAGGAGCCCGCGCTCAAAGAGTTCATCGAGAACGACGAAGAGGCGGAAGAGATCTGGGAAATGGCCCTGAAACTCGAGGGCACCACGCGGGGTACCGGTAAACACGCAGGGGGGGTGGTGATCGCTCCCACCAAACTCACCGACTTTTCACCCCTGCTATGCGATGAAGACGGCGCGGGCTTGGTGGTGCAGTTCGATAAGAACGATATCGAAGACGCCGGCCTGGTCAAATTCGACTTCCTGGGCTTGCGTACCCTCACCATCATCGATTGGGCGCTTGAGATGGTGGACAAGGTGCGTGACGCAGCAGGCCAGGGACCGCTCAATATCGACGCCATTCCCCTGGACGACGGCAAAACCTTCGAGATGCTCAAGCGGGCAGAAACCACGGCGGTGTTCCAGCTCGAATCCCGCGGCATGAAGGAGCTGATCAAGCGGCTGCTGCCCGACTCTCTGGACGACATGATCGCCCTGGTGGCCCTGTTCCGTCCTGGCCCGCTGCAGTCGGGCATGGTGGATGACTTCATCAACCGCAAACATGGCCGGGCGGAAGTCTCTTATCCACACCCGGATTATCAGCACGACCTGTTAAAACCGGTGCTGACGCCCACCTACGGGATTATTCTCTACCAAGAGCAGGTCATGCAGATCGCCCAGGTGATGGCGGGGTACACCCTAGGGCAGGCCGACATGCTGCGCCGTGCCATGGGCAAGAAAAAGCCCGAAGAGATGGCCAAGCAGCGCTCCGGTTTCATGGAAGGGTGTGCCGCCAACGGCATCGACAAAGACTTAGCGGGCAACATCTTCGACCTGGTGGAGAAGTTTGCCGGTTACGGTTTCAACAAGTCGCACTCGGCGGCCTACGCGCTGGTGTCTTACCAAACCGCATGGCTGAAGGCCCACTACCCAGGCCCGTTCATGGCGGCGGTGATGTCCACCGAGATGGACAACCTGGACAAGGTGGTGCCGCTGATCGAAGAGTGTCGTCACTTGAAGCTGACGGTGACGCCACCGGATGTCAACGTCGGTGGCTACAAGTTCACCGTGGATACCGAAGGGCGGGTGGTGTACGGCTTGGGCGCGATACGTGGCGTCGGGGAAGGCCCGATTGGCGCGATTGTGGAAGCGCGAAACGCGGACGGGCCGTTCAACGATCTGTTCGACTTCTGCCGCCGCATCGATCCGAAACGGATGAACAAACGTACCCTGGAAGCGCTGATACGCTCTGGCGCGTTGGATAACCTGGGGCCCAATCGGGCGGTGCTGTTCGCGGCGATGGAAGATGCGCTGAAGGCCGCTGCACAAAATCACGCCAACCAGAACCTGGGCATGATGGACATGTTTGGTGATGCCTTCGTCGCCGAAGAAGAGGCCAGCGATGTTTACGCCGAGTATCGTCATGTGCGCGAATGGACGGACCGTGAGCGGCTCTCTGGTGAAAAGGACACCCTGGGGCTCTATCTGACCGGGCACCCCATCGACGAGTACGAACGCGAACTCAAGCGCTTCGTGTCGACGCGTATCAGCGATTTGAAACCCTCTCGGGAACCGCAGCGGGTAGCGGGTTTGGTGGTCGCCATGCGCACCATGAAGTCCAAACGTGGCGATACCATGGCATTCATCACCTTGGACGACCGCACCGGACGTATCGAAGCGTCGCTGTTTGGCGAACTTTTCGAGCAGCTACGCGGCCAAATTGAGTCGGATCAAGTGATCATCGTGGAGGGCGAAGTCTCCAGCGACGACTTTTCCGGTGGCCTACGGCTGCGCGGCAAAGATGTGACGCCGATGGTCACGGCCCGCGTGCGCTACGGCCAAGCCGTTGAGCTGGCATTGGACGCCGGGCAGATTAACGGCCGGCTGGTCGAAAGCTTGCGGGATAGCTTGACACCCTACCGGGATAACACCGGCCTACCCGTGCGACTTCAATATCGCCACCCCGATGCTGTCGCTTGGCTGGAGCTGGCCGAGGAGTGGAAAGTCGCGCCTAGTGATGATCTGCTGCTCGCCCTGCGCGATGTGCAAGGGCAGGTGGGCGTCCAGTTACGCTACCGTTAATCACCTAGCGTACGAGCGCCCCAGGGCGCTCGTACGGAATTGAGCGGGCATTGCCTTGCGTGGCAGGGTCAGGGTGCGATAATGGCGCCCAATATGCTCGTTTCGACAAGGCTTATTTTTTTATAGGCAGCTTACAGGCAGAGCCGATGAATCCTAACTATCTCGATTTTGAACAGCCCGTTGCCGAACTCCAGGCAAAAATTGAGGAGCTGCGTTTGGTGAGCTCCGACAGCCAGGTGAACCTCTCAGATGAGATTTCACGGCTGGAGGAGAAGAGCCGCAAGTTAACGGAATCAATCTTCAAAGATTTGACCCCTTGGCAGGTTTCCCAGCTATCGCGGCACCCCCAGCGCCCCTATACGCTGGATTATTTAGAACATATTTTTACCGATTTCGATGAGCTGCACGGTGACCGAAAATTTGCGGATGACGCTGCCCTCGTCGGCGGCATTGCCCGCTTAAACGATGCGCCGGTGATGGTCATTGGCCATCAAAAAGGCCGTGATGTTAAAGAGAAGGTGCGCCGTAACTTTGGTATGCCGCGCCCGGAAGGCTACCGCAAAGCGTGCCGCTTAATGGAAATGGCTGAGCGCTTTAAAATGCCCATTCTGACGTTTATCGATACTCCCGGCGCGTATCCCGGTATCGACGCGGAAGAGCGTGGTCAGTCGGAAGCGATTGCCTATAACCTGGCCGTCATGTCGCGCCTGAAGACGCCGATTATTTCCACCGTGGTGGGCGAAGGCGGCTCCGGCGGAGCCCTGGCGATTGGCGTGTGCGATGAGCTGCACATGCTGCAGTACTCTACCTACTCGGTCATCTCCCCAGAAGGCTGCGCCTCCATTCTGTGGAAGAGTGCCGAAAAAGCCCCCGATGCGGCCCAGGCCATGGGAATCACCGCCGAGCGCTTAAAAGAGCTGGGATTTGTAGATTCGCTGATCAAAGAGCCGTTGGGCGGCGCCCATCGTCACCCGATAAACACCGCAGCGCGGGTTAAAGACGCGCTCTCTGCCAGCCTTGAGCGCCTGCAAGCGCTGGATATTGATGCCCTGCTTGAGCGCCGCTATGAGCGCCTGATGAGCTATGGCGCCCCAGCCGCCTAAACGGCTTTTGCGCTTGCTTCACGACGCCCTGGCGGAAACCCCGCCGGGGCGTTGCGTTTGGGTCGCGCTCTCCGGTGGCTTGGATTCGTCGCTGATGCTGATGCTAGCCGCGGAGGCCTGCCAAGACAGCGGCCAAGTGCTACGCGCCCTACATGTTAATCACGGCCTACAGGCGGCGGCGGCCGACTTTGAAACCCACTGCCGACAGCTGTGTCAGCGCCTTGGCGTGCCGCTAACGGTTGAGCGTGTGGCGATTGAATCGCGAGGCGAAGGGGTAGAGGGCGCTGCTAGGCGCGCTCGCTACGCGGCCTTTGCGCAGCATGTGAAGCCGGGTGACGCGCTATGGCTTGGTCAGCATCAGGATGATCAAGCGGAAACCCTCTTACTGGCAGCGCTGCGGGGGAGCGGTATTCGTGGGTTGGCGGGTATGCCATATCAACGGGAGTGGCAAGGCATTACGCTTGTGCGCCCTTGGCTCAGCATCAGCCGCCAAACTCTGGCTGATACGGCCCACGCTATGGCACTGACTTGGTGTGAAGACCCCACCAATCGCGATATTGAATTTGATCGCAACCGTTTGCGCCACGAAGTGCTGCCAATGCTGACTCAGCGCTGGCCTGGTGCGGTACGTTCGTTGGCCAAGAGCGCTGGCTTGGCCGGTGAGGCCGACACGCTCCTTGCCAGCTACGCCGCCGAGGAGTTGGCCGTGCTTACGTTGGGAACGGGCTGTCTCGATGCGTCAGCATTGGCCGCATTGCCGTTACCCCGTCAGCGGCTGCTCGTTCGTACGCTGTGTCAGCAGCTAAGGCTGCCCACGCCTCCACAGGCGCGTCTGGCCAGCCTGCTCGGCCAGCTTACCGCCGCCCAGGATGCCCAGGTGCTAGTAGAGTGGCCCGGAGCCCAGGCCCGGGTGTGGCGGCGCAGGCTTTATCTTATGACGCCGTTGGCTGCGTTGCCGGATTGGCAAGCGCCTTGGAACGGAGAGCCAGGGGTGAGTACTCCTCTTGGGCCGCTACAGCTTCGTCTGGAATGCGACGCCTACTTAGCAGAATCGTTCATGCTGCGCTGGCGGCAGGGCGGGGAAGTGCTCGTATTGCCTGGGCGTGGCCGACGCGACCTCAAACGCTTGCTGCAAGAACGGGCGCTTCCGCCCTGGGAGCGGGAGCGGCTGATTGTTGTGATGGCCGGAGAGCGCTGTCTGGGCGTGCTCCAACCGCCTGCCTACGTTCTGTGGCAGGCGGAAGGGGCGACGTTTCATCGCGAGGGGTAGGAGGGCGTATTCAGGTTGAACGAAAACCCGGCGTTGGCCATGAACGTCTGTTCCTGCTCTAAATCGGTGCTGAGCAGCGTGGGTTCATCGCTGGGGGGCAGCGTAATGGTGAGCGCGTCGCCATTGCTGTCAGCAGCAATTTGGGGCGGTATGGGTGCGCCTTCAGGCCGCGAATGATTAATCAGCACGGCGAGGCGTAGCAAGCGGGCAAGCTTAGCCGCGCTTGGCTGCTGTGAGGCAGGCAGCGCTTGCCACTCCTTAAGCGGGAATTTACGCCGGTGAGCACGCACTAAAAACGCCAACAAGCGCTGCTCGGGGCGAGAAAACCCGGCTAGGTCCGAATGCTCTAATAGATACGCGCCGTGGCGGTGGAACTGGCTATGGGAGATGGCTAGCCCAATTTCATGCACATGGCTTGCCCAGCTCAAATAGTGGCCCTGTTCGGCGGTTAAGCCCCACGGCTGCTTCGCTACGGCAAACAAGTGCTTGGCGGTTTCCGCCACATTTTCTGCTTGCCGGGTATCTACGTCATACACTCGCTTGAGCATGTCGAGGGTTTTGGAGCGGGTATCTTCGGCGCTGTTGCGCCCCGCCATGTCATAGAGCACGCCTTCACGCAGTGCGCCGTCGGCAAAGCGCATTTGGTGAAGGTCGAAGGCTTCAAAAATGGCGCTCAAAATGGCAATGCCCGCCGGAAATACCCGAGCCCTATCGGGTTTGAGGCCGTCCAGCTCGACCTTTTCCAGATGTTTGCATTTCAACAGGCGCTCGCGCAGTTTTTTCAAGCCGCTGCGGGTAATCACCCCCTCTTGAGGCGTGTCGCCGTAAGCGTGCAGCACGCTGGCAGCAGCCTTAATCGTGCCGCTGGAGCCTACCGGATCATCCCATCCTAAGCGCTGGTAAGGGCGCTGGATGTTGGCCAGCTCTGAAAGCGCTGCCAGCTCGGCGCGGCGCATGCGCTTTTCGGTAAGTTCGCCATCGGCAAAAAAGCGTCTGGTAAACGTGACACAACCCATGCGCAGGCTTTCCAGCGCTTTGGGCTCAAAGGCTTCACCGATAATAAACTCGGTAGAGCCGCCGCCAATATCGACAATCAAGCGGCGGCCGCTTTCGGCCAGGGCGTGGGCGGCACCCAAATAAATTAGGCGGGCTTCTTCGCGCCCGGCAATAATCTCGATGGCGTGGCCAAGCTGGGCTTCCGCGCGCTCGATAAAGGTTTGGCTGTTGTGGGCGTCACGCAGAGCATTGGTGCCCACAATACGAAGGTTAGGGCCTTCGATATCGGTTAAAAACGGCGCAAAACGGCCTAAGCAATCCAGGGCGCGCTGCATAGCGGCTTCACTGAGGTAACCGTTCTCGTCAAGTCCTGCCGCCAGTTGGACCTTTTCACCTAGTCGTGCCACTACTTGTAAACGTTCATTTTGGTAGTTAGCAACCAGTAGGTGAAAGCTATTGGAGCCAAGGTCAATGGCGGCTAGGCGCTGCGGTTCACCGCTCTCAAATTCGGCAGTGGGTGCGGCGATGGGGAGCGAAATGTCCTTGGGCATGAGCTATCCTTCAAATTGGCTATGCCAAGGTTGCGGTGACCTCTAACTATTGTCAATTGCCAAAGGCTTGCGTTTGTCGCGGGCCTTGACTACCATCGAGCTACTGGCTTGATCCGAGTTGGCTTGTTCGTCTAACAAGCGCACTGACTCGGGCACCCCGAGCAGTACGTATCCAGATGGCATCAGCCAGATGTCCAAGTCGTCAGATAACCCGCTGAAACAGCATTTTTCTGTGCCAATCAGATTAACTAGTTTGTTTGCACCCTCACGCCAAGCAGTCATTGATGTCATTGTTATGCTTTAGGCATTGTTACAGCGACTGCCCAGCTTTCACCACTCGAGCGTGTGCCTAGATGGGGTTCTGAACGCATCACTCGGCGCTTAGCCCTATATTTAGGCCAAGCCTCCTGTCTTATTCCCGGCGCCTAGCGCCTAGCTTTCATGAGCAATTTTCTAACACACCGATGAATCTCACTGAACTCAAGCAAAAAACCGTTCCCGAGCTGCTCGATATCGCCCGCGAAATGGGTATCGACAACTTAGCCCGTTCGCGCAAGCAGGACATCATTTTCGCCATCCTCAAGAAACACGCCAAAAGCGGCGAGGATATCTATGGCGACGGTGTGCTGGAAATTCTTCAGGATGGCTTCGGCTTCCTGCGTAGCGCCGACAGCTCGTACCTCGCTGGGCCGGACGATATCTACGTATCGCCCTCACAGATTCGTCGTTTCAATCTGCGCAAAGGCGACTCCATTTCCGGCAAAATCCGCCCGCCGAAAGAGGGTGAGCGTTACTTTGCCCTGTTGAAGGTGAGTCAGATCAACTTTGACCGCCCGGAAAACGCCAAGCACAAGATTCTCTTCGAGAACCTGACGCCGCTGTTTCCCACCGAGCGTCTGCGCATGGAGATCGGTAACGGGTCTACTGAAGACCTCACGGCTCGGATCATTGATCTGACTGCACCGATCGGTAAAGGCCAGCGTGGACTGCTGGTGTCTCCGCCGAAAGCGGGTAAGACGCTGATGCTGCAGAACATCGCGACGTCGATCACGCGGAACAACCCCGAGTGCCATCTAATCGTGCTACTGATTGATGAGCGCCCGGAGGAAGTCACCGAGATGTCCCGCACCGTACGCGGTGAAGTGGTCGCCTCTACCTTCGACGAGCCGCCCGCCCGCCACGTTCAGGTGGCCGAAATGGTCATCGAGAAAGCCAAGCGCTTGGTTGAGCACAAAAAAGACGTGGTGATTCTGCTCGACTCCATTACCCGTCTGGCGCGTGCTTACAACACCGTGGTGCCTAGCTCTGGCAAGGTGCTTACTGGTGGTGTGGATGCCCACGCGCTTGAGAAGCCGAAACGCTTCTTTGGTGCCGCGCGTAACATCGAAGAGGGCGGAAGCCTGACGATTATTGCCACCGCGCTGGTCGATACTGGTTCGAAAATGGACGAAGTCATCTTCGAAGAGTTCAAGGGCACCGGTAACATGGAAGCGCACCTTGACCGCAAGCTGGCTGAAAAACGCGTCTTCCCTGCGATCAACATTCGTCGCAGCGGCACTCGTCGTGAAGACCTGCTGGCCTCTGAAGAAGAAATGCAGCGCATGTGGATTCTACGCAAGCTGCTTAACCCGATGGAAGATACCGCAGCGACCGAGTTCCTGATTGATCGTCTGAAAGATACCAAGACCAATCTGGAATTCTTTGAAGCGATGAAGCGTCGTTAAGGCGCTGCATCTACTGCCATGCGTTTGCAAGAGCAGCGTCTGACAGCCGGGTTGAGGAGAGTGTTTTGAAGTATAACGACTTGCGCGATTTTATTGCGGCGCTTGAAGCCCAGGGTGAGCTAAAGCGAGTTAAAGCGGAAGTTGATCCTTACCTAGAAATTACTGAAATCTGCGACCGTACGCTGCGCGCCGGTGGCCCTGCACTGCTGTTTGAAAATGTAAAGGGCCACGATATGCCGCTACTGGGCAACCTGTTCGGCACCCCGAAGCGGGTAGCGCTGGGTATGGGCCAGGATTCAGTAGAAGCGTTGCGTGAAGTAGGGAAGCTGCTGGCATTTCTGAAAGAGCCAGATCCGCCCAAAGGCCTGAAAGATGCCTGGGATAAGCTGCCGATCTTTAAGCAGGTGCTCAGCATGGGGCCTAAAAGCGTTAAGCGAGCTCCTGTGCAGGAAGTCGTTTACGAAGGCGATGAAGTGGACCTCGGCCGCCTGCCGATTCAGCACTGCTGGCCCGGCGATGCGGCGCCGCTTGTCACTTGGCCGCTGGTTATCACCAAAGGCCCGCATAAAAAGCGCCAGAACCTGGGGATTTATCGCCAGCAGAAAATCGCCAAGAATCGCCTGATTATGCGCTGGCTCTCCCACCGTGGCGGGGCACTGGACTTCCTTGAGTTTCAAAAAGCCCATCCCGGTGAGCCCTTTCCTGTCGCCGTGGCGCTAGGCGCTGACCCGGCGACTATATTAGGCGCGGTCACTCCGGTGCCCGATTCGCTCTCAGAATACGCCTTTGCTGGCCTGCTGCGCGGTTCGCGTACCGAGCTGGTGAAGTCCGGTCACGCAGACCTGGAAGTCCCCGCCTCCAGCGAAATTATTCTGGAAGGCTTTATTTATCCGGACGATATGGCACCGGAAGGGCCGTTTGGTGACCATACCGGTTACTATAACGAAGTGGATCATTTCCCTGTGTTTACCGTGACGCGGATGACCATGCGCCGCGATGCCATTTATCACTCTACCTATACCGGTCGTCCACCCGATGAGCCCGCCATTTTAGGCGTAGCGCTTAACGAAGTGTTCGTGCCCATTCTATGCAAGCAGTTCCCCGAGATTGTCGACTTCTATTTACCGCCGGAAGGCTGCTCCTATCGTATGGCGGTTGTGACGATGAAGAAGCAGTACCCCGGCCACGCGAAGCGCGTGATGATGGGGGTTTGGAGCTTCCTGCGCCAGTTTATGTACACCAAGTTCGTCATCGTGCTGGATGATGACGTGGATGCACGTAACTGGGAAGACGTGATGTGGGCGATTACCACGCGCATGGATCCTGCCCGCGACACGGTGATGGTGGAAAACACGCCTATCGACTACCTCGACTTCGCCTCACCGGTATCCGGACTTGGCTCCAAGATGGGGCTGGATGCAACGAACAAGTGGCCCGGCGAAACCGACCGGGAGTGGGGCACTCCCATCGTGATGGATGAGACGGTGAAAGCCCGCGTTGACGAGCGTTGGGATGAGCTGGGCATTGATATTCCGCTACCCACACCGCGCCACGGTTAATCGGCCGTATGGGTCGAACGATTTTCCATAAAGAGGCTTTCATGAGCGCTAGGACGTTAACGTGTAAAACGCTAACCTGCCAAGTCACCGCCGTCGAGGATCTTAATCCTGACGTATTTAAAGTCACGCTTGCCGGTCGCGCTGAAGCAATGCAGCACGCCCCTGGTCAGTACCTTGAACTAATGCTAGACGAGGCCACTTGGGTGCCTTTCTCGATTGCCAGCGCCGACCGTGGCGATGGCACGCTGGAGCTGCAAATTCAGCACTGGCCCGAGCGTAATAACTCTCAGCGGCTGCGCCAACTGTTGCAGGTCGCCAACCAGCTAACGGTGCGTCTGCCCAGCGGCGATTGCGTGCTGGATACGCAAAGTGAGCGCCCGCTGCTATTGATTGCCGCAGGGACCGGTTTTGCCCAAATGAAGGCCATCGTCGAAGCTGCGCTTCGTGACCAGCCCACACGACCCATTTCATTATGGTGGGCGAACCGTGAGCACCGCGATTTATATGCGGAAGACCTTGCCTGCGAATGGGCGCAGCAGTATGAAAACGTTGCGTTTCATGCGGTCACTGAATTCCCGCTGACCGAGCCGCTGGCGTCGGGCGAGCGCATTGCCCACCATCAGGGGCGCGTTGATTTGGTGTTAGAAAGCGAGCTGTCGAATGCACCGGTCACGCCTAGCGACTGCGATATTTACCTCTCAGGCTCACCGGGCATGGTATATGCCTGTGTGGACGTGCTGGAGCGTTTGGGCGTGGGCAATGAACGTATGTTCTCGGATGTATTTGCCTACGCACCCCGTCCTCACTAAAATAGCGGGTCACTTTCTGGCGTACGGCACACACCGTAAGACTACTGATCACTAGGAGGCTTTCATGGGCCATCACGACGATAATTTTAAAGACGATTCCGGCATTCTGTCGATTATTCTGGGCATCGTGGTATTGGTAGGTATGAGCGCATTGCCTGCTACCATTGGCTGGATCCAGGCGTACGGCAGCTGATCCTCATCGCCAGGAAATTGAACGCTCGCGGTAATTGCTTGTTGCCATTTAGCGCGCAGGCAGGCAGGATTAGGTCATTACGTAGTACACACGTCATGTAGTACACACGTCATATTGAGGAAGTAACCATGCCACATGGCAAGCCTTTACAGCGCACTCACACCAAACCGGAAACGGTGGTTGAGGCCTGGGCGAAGGTGGGTACTTCCTATAGCTTTAACTATGCAGCGTATTGGTTTAGCCACGGTGTGCCCCTGGCCGACGCCTAGCGTCGCGCCAACAGGCACACCGCCCCGGTTGCCTGCCGCATGCAAAGAAGCCTCGGTGGGTAACCCCACCGAGGCTTCTTTCGTTTTATTAACCCTCATTTTTTCATAGGTAGATTATTAAGGAGCTGTACCATGTCTTATCGCGCCCACTCAATCGCTAGCCCCAACGCCATCCGTTATCTCGGCTATGGCTATGGCTGGCGATTTAGCGACGCGCGTTCGGTGCAAGCTGCCACCTCCGATCGTGCCCACCTGGGTGGCAAGTTGATGATGCGATGTCACGCGTTATGTCATACGAATTCGGAGAGTTAACCCTATGAATGCCCCAATCAACACCCCAATCAACACCGCTTGTTCCTCTACTGCCCAGGCCTCCACGCTTATGTCTGCGACGGCGCTGCCGCTACCCGCTGAGCTACGCCAGCGTGTGGTGGTGAATAGCACGCTGAGTGCACAAATCGACCAGCAGCGCCAAGCGGTACAGCGCATTCTCAGTGGTCAAGATAACCGTCTGCTGGTCGTAGTGGGTCCGTGCTCCATCCACGACCCGGATGCTGCCTTGGAGTATGCGGATCGGCTAGCAGCGCTTAGCGATGAGGTCAGCGAACAGATTTTGCCAGTGATGCGAGTGTACGTTGAAAAGCCGCGCACCACGGTCGGTTGGAAGGGGCTGGCCTACGACCCTGATCTTGATGGCAGCGGCGACATGCCGCGCGGTATCGCCCTTTCCCGTGAGCTTATGCACGCCGTCGCCTCCCGCGGCCTGCCGGTGGCCACCGAGCTGTTACAGCCCATGTTAGCCCCGTACCTGGATGACCTGCTGAGCTGGGTAGCGATTGGGGCGCGCACAACGGAATCCCAGCTGCACCGTGAGCTGGCCAGCGACCTCAGCGCCGCCGTAGGCTTCAAAAATGCCACCAGCGGCGATGTGCAGGTGGCCATTGATGCTATGCAGGCTGCCGCCCACTCCCATCAGCGTTTTGCCATGGATCTCCAGGGCCGCCCTATCATGCAGGAGACCGCAGGCAACCCGCACACCCACGTGGTGCTACGCGGCGGCCACGGCGAGCCCAACTACCAAGCCCACCATGTACGCAGCGCAGTTAATACACTGCGCGAAGCAGGCCAGAATCCGCGTTTGATGGTGGACTGCAGCCACGCCAATGCCCGCAAAGATCACCGCCGCCAAAGCGAAGTGATGCTGGATGTATTAGCCCAGCGTCAAGCGGGTGACGCAAATTTGGTGGCACTGATGCTAGAGAGCCATTTGTACGAAGGCAAACAAGCGTTGACGCCCAGTGCGCTACGCTACGGCGTCTCGGTCACTGATGCCTGCGTCAGCTGGGAGACCACTGAGCGCTTGCTGAAAACCGCCGCGGAACGACTGACCTAGCGCGTTGACTGCCCCGGCCAGCCCCGTATCATAAGAGTTCCTTTTGATCACGAGGTTGGCCATGGCCTTTTCCCTTGAACAGCACGACCCCGCGTCTTACCAGCGCAAAGCCCGCATTATCAGCGTGGCGATGGCCGGGCAACTGATTATTTTTGGCCTGCTGTTTTCAATGCTCCTCACCACTACCTTTGGCAGCAGCGTCTGGCTGAACGCTCTGGGCGTATTGTTGGGCCTGCTCGCCACCAGCGCTATGTTCGCTGCGTTAAGAGAGCGCCCATGGATGACTGAGGTGCGCTATGTTTGGCAGCTCAAGCATCACCTGTCGCGTATTAGCAGCTACCTACAGCCGCTGCGCCGCGCGGTGGAAGAGGATAATCGCCTAGCGCTGGATATCCTGACCTTTTACCACCAGGGCATGGCCCAGCTTGCCGAGCTAAATGGACGCACCACCGACGACGATGCCGAACGTTTAGCGGAAAAAATGCAGGTTAAAGTGAAGCGTGAAGCGTTGGGCCTACCCAAAGAAGTCACCACGTTTGACCCGCATGACTTGAGCGCTTTCAAACAAAAGTAAGTCGCGCGCAAGGGTATTACCGATGAGGGATTAACAGGGAGCGTATTCAGTCAACTACCCCCGCCTGAAGGCGGGAGCTTGTGAAAGCAAGCCTAGTTGACCAGGGTAAGCGGGCGGTACAGCCGCTACGTTGATAACAGGTCGCCAAGACTCACCCACGGATGCTTCCTCAGTCCGTGGCTCTGAAAGGTCAAGATCATGCTGGCGCAGGGTAAAACGCCGAAGGTCTTGACCGCTGCCACAAGGCAGGAGCCGGTTATCGACATTCCCGAGGGGAGACGGGGCGTAAGCCCTGCGACACAAGGCCCGTAAGGGCGCTATTTAAGGAGAAGATCGCATGGCGGTTTTCGTACTGGACAAAAAGAAGCAACCGCTGATGCCGTGCAGTGAAAAGCGCGCTCGGTTGCTGCTGGCGCGTGGTCGTGCCGTGGTGCATAAGCGCTACCCGTTCACGATTCGGCTCAAGAATCGCGTCGGTGGCGAGGCGCAACCGCTTCGCCTGGGCATCGACCCTGGCAGCAAAACGACCGGGCTGGCGCTGATGCACGAACCGGACAGTCAGCAGCGGCATGTGCTGTGCCTGTTTGAACTGATCCATCGCGGCTTTCAGATCAAAAAGGCATTACAGCAACGCGCCGCCTTTCGGCGTCGCCGCCGCAGTGCCAACCTGCGCTACCGCGCCCCGCGCTTCAATAATCGCATCAAACCTAAGGGCTGGCTGGCACCGTCGCTGCAGCATCGGGTGGATACGGTGATGGCGTGGGTCAATCGGCTATCCAAGTCGGCACCCATCACCGGCATCAGCCAGGAGTTAGTGCGCTTTGACACGCAGAAGTTGGAAAGCCCCGAGATCAGCGGCGTGGAGTACCAGCAAGGCACCCTGCTGGGCTACGAGGTGCGCGAATACCTACTGGAAAAATGGGGGCGTGAGTGTGCCTACTGTGGCACCGCCGATACGCCGCTGGAGATCGAGCATATGGTGCCGCGTTCACGCGGCGGCTCGAATCGCGTCAGCAATTTGACCCTAAGCTGCCATCCCTGTAATGCCGAGAAAGATAGCCAGACACTGACCGATTTTTTCGCCACCAACAAAGGCCTGAAAAAGCGCCTCAAGGCTAACGGCTTATCAGCTGACGCACAGCTGGAACGTGTACAGCGCCAGCTCAAGCAACCGATGCGCGATGCCAGTGCGGTCAATGCGACCCGCTGGGCGCTGTTCTCCGCGCTCAAAACCACGGATTTACCGGTCGCCGTGAGCAGCGGTGGCCGCACCAAATACAACCGGCAGCGCCTCAACATCCCCAAGACGCATGCCCTGGACGCCGCGTGTGTCGGAGCTTTTGGTAAGCTGTATGACTGGACAGAGCCGACACTGACGATCAAGGCGATGGGGCGCGGCAGCTACCAGCGCACGCGCTTAACGAAACACGGGTTTCCGCGTGGCTATCTGATGCGGCAGAAGCAGGTGCACGGCTTTCAAACCGGCGACATGGTGCGTGCGATAGTACCCACCGGTAAGAAGGCCGGTACCCATACGGGGCGTGTCGCGATACGCAAAACCGGCAGTTTCAACATCCAAGCCGAACACGGTGCAGTGCAAGGCATTTCCCATAAATACTGCACCCTCATCCAACGGAGCGATGGCTACGGCTATTACGTCACACTCTTCAGCAACCTAACAGGAGAAGCGGGACGGGCGGTGGCGTAACACAGTCGCCCTGCGGGCGACGCGCTATCCCTCCCGGCACTAGAAGTACCGGGTATCCCGCGCAAAATCAGATGAGTGCTAATGTTACGTCACTACGATTCGCCACGGCGGTGGCTACCGGTTTACTGCTAGCGGGCTGCGCGACCAGTGCGCCCGCCCCTGAGCAGCCGGTAAAAACCACCGTGCAGAGCAGCGCACCACTGTTGCCTTCGGTGCTGTTTCCCGGTAGCGCTGAGCGCTTTCAAGCTTGGAACTGCCAACCAGCCAATCAAGACTTAGTCACGGCCGTCAATGGTGAAGAGTTACGGCTGTGGTCGCTACATGGCGCGTGGCGACTGCCTCAAGCCGTGGTGGCCAGCGGTGCCCGCTATCAAAATGGCGATATTAGCTTCTGGAACCGCGGCGATCAGGCGCAAATTGAAACGCCCCGTGGGCAATTGCAGTGCCAGCAAGGGGTTGACCGGGAGGTTGCGACCCGATCACGCCACCCAGGCGTGATGTTGTTAGCCCGTGGCAACGAGCCGGGTTGGACGATTGAACTGGCGAACGATGCGCCAGTAATGACCTGGACTACCAACTACGGCAGCGACACCACCACCATGCCTTATATGGTCAGCGTGATGGATAACGACGCGGGCCGGGTGGTGATCGAGAATGCCAACGCCGAGCAGTTTTTCCGCGTACGTATTGAGTCAGGTGCCTGTTTCGACGATATGAGTGGCGAACCCTATCCTGCTCGCGTGACGTTCACCATTGATGGCGAACAGTACAAAGGGTGTGGCCAGGGCATCGCGCCCTAGCCATCATGATCTAGCATCTCAGCCATTAGCAGCGGTACAGAAACGGCTCTGCGCGCCACTGCGGTTCCACGTAATCGCTGGCGCACAGAGCTAATACATCGCCACCCGCTCGCGCGGCAAGCCGCGCCAGCGTGGCCATGTGTAATCCTCTTGGGCTGTCTACTTCTTCGCTAACGGCTACCGGTACCCAGCGCTCTTCCTCTCGGGTTGCCAGGGTGAAGTTAAACGGGTGAAAGCCAGGAAAACCCAGCCGAATATCGGTGGCGACCAACGTCTCTTGGCCATTAATATAGCGCGTCTCAAAGCGCAAAAACGGTCCGGTGAACCACGTCAGCCGCTGCCCTAGCGGCCCCTCCAGAGCACTTGGCTCCAGTTCGACGTTACGACGCAGTGGTTCCAGTGCGGGAACTCGGTCACGATCAAATACACTGATCAAACTCTCGTAATAGCGGTCTTCATCGATGACCGTTGCCCGCCATAGTGCGATATTGAACGGCGTGGGTTGGATGAGTACGGGGGCTGCTTGTAAGTCCGCCTCGGCTAGGGCTGGCGTTAGGCGCTGCTCGACGCTCCATTTGGCACCTGCGGCCATCATGAGGTAAGCGCAGGAGATCACCAGCCCCGTGCGGCAGGCACTGCGTACCTTGCCCGACACGCTGCCGATAATCAGCGCCATAAGCAGCGGTAGCGTGTAGAACGGATCGATGATGAAGACGATAGGCCACGCGGCGGGCGGTGCGTCTAGCGGCCAGAGCAACTGCGTGCCGTAGGTGGTCAGCGAGTCGAGCAGCGGGTGAGTCACTAATATCAACGTAAAAAAGCACCACCAGCGACCCAACGAGATATCCCGCGCTGGAGCAAAACGGGCACACAGCACGGCCAGCAACGTGGCAAGGCCCGTCAATACGAACAGCGAATGGCTGAAGCCACGGTGCTCGGTCACATTGGCCACCGCATCGCCGTAGTCCAGCACCACGTCCAGGTCGGGTAGAGTACCCAGTAGCGCACCTATGACGATGGCTTTACGGCCCAGTCGCTTACCTAACACGGCACCACCTACCGCTGCGCCAAGCGCCGCTTGCGTAATCGAATCCACAGACCTCTCCTCGACGAGCCGATAGCGAATCGTGATTGTCACTGAAGAGTGACACACTAGATGAACAGCCGTGACACCATTATACAGCGTGTCTACTTTCTATTTTACTGTCGCACTATTGTCTATGTTTTAATGGTGCTACATGACCGGCTCGGCACCGCACTCGGCGGTAGCACGGGATATAATTACCATTCTTCAATGAAGAGGAAATGACATGCAGTTTTTACACAGCATGGTACGTGTCAGCGACTTAGACGCCTCGCTTCACTTTTATTGTGACCTGCTCGGCCTCAAAGAAGTGCGCCGCAAAGAGAACGAAAAGGGCCGTTTTACGCTGGTGTTCCTGGCGGCTCCTGAAGATGAAGCGCGCTCCGAGCGCCTTACTGCCCCCGAGCTTGAGCTTACCTACAACTGGGACCCGGAAGAGTACACGAGGGGCCGTAATTTTGGACACCTAGCCTACCGAGTCGACGACATTTACGCCCTTTGCCAGAAACTTCAGGATAACGGCGTCACCATCAACCGTCCGCCCCGCGACGGCAACATGGCGTTCGTGAAGTCGCCCGACGGCATCTCTGTCGAGCTGCTGCAAAAAGGCGATGCGTTGTCACCCCAGGAGCCTTGGGCCTCCATGGAAAACACGGGTAGCTGGTAAGTCGCTGGTAAAACGCTTAAGGAGTACGAACAAGGTGAAAGGACAAACTCGCCATATCATCCTGGGGATGGGGCTTGCGCTGCTGCTGAGCGCTTGTGGCAGCACACCGCAGCAAGAGCGAATCGACGTGCCGCAAGGCGGCACGCTCTCTGGGCCAGTGGTCGAGCAGCGTTGGAACTTGCTGTTGGTAGGGACCGATGAGCGGCTATCAATGCCCGAGACGCCATTTTTCCGCATCGGCCGCGACGGCAAGGTTAGCGGCTCGGATGGTTGCAACCAGTTCACCGGCAAGGTGAGCCTGGGCGAAAGCCAGCGCATTGAGTTCAGCGAACTGGCCTCCACCCGAATGGCCTGCCCCAATATGGAAGACGCCAAGCGGGTCACCGATATGCTGGATACCGCGTATCGTTACTTGATCGACCACGACCGTTTGGTGTTCTTCGGACCGGATAGCCGTGTGCTCGGCGGTTGGCGGGAAGCTAACTAAGCCGCTATCGGCTTAGTCGTCGCGTGAAAAAGGCGCTGTAGATACGACAACGGCACCCAGTAGGTGCCGTTGTGAGACTGTCATGAGCGGGGGATTACATTGCGGCAATCTTCGCCTGCTGCTCTTCCAACAGCTTTTTGGCGGACTGGTACTCTGCCAGTTTGCCGCGCTCTTTCTCGATCACGGCGTCGGGGGCTTTGGCGATAAAGCCTTCGTTGCCCAGCTTCTTCTCGATACCGCCGATGAGCTTATCCTGTTTCTCGATCTCTTTGGCGAGGCGGGCAAGCTCCGCGTCTTTATCGATCAGGTCTGCCATCGGCACCAACACTTCCATATCGCCGACCAGCTGCGTGGCCGAAAGCGGGGCGTCTTCTGGGTTGGCTAGCCACGTCACACTTTCCAGTTTCGCTAGCTTGGCCAGGAAGCGGCGGTTCTGCTCCAGGCGCTCGGCGTCTTCGGGCTGACCTTTGGTCAGCAGCACGTCCAGCGGCTTGCCGGGGGCAATGTTCATCTCGGCGCGGATGTTGCGCACGGCGATGATCACGCCTTTCAGCCACTCGATGTCGCGGGTGGCCTGCTCGTCGATCTTGCTCTCGTCGGCTTCCGGCCACGCTTGATGCATGATGGAGGCATCGTCGCCCACATAGGTGCCCGCCAGAGGGGCGACCCGCTGCCAGATCTCTTCCGAGATATAGGGCATCATCGGATGGGCCAGGCGCAGGATGGTTTCCAGCACCCGCACCAGGGTGCGGCGCGTGCCGCGTTTGGCTTCGGCGCTGGCCGCTTCGTCCCATAAAACAGGCTTGGAAAGCTCCAGGTACCAGTCGCAGTACTCGTTCCAGACGAACTCGTACAGCGCTTGGGAGGCGTGGTCGAAGCGGTACTCGTCCATCGCCTTGGTGACCTGCGCTTCGGTTTTCTGTAGCTGGGAGATAATCCAGCGATCGGCTAGCGACAGCTCCACTTCTTCGCCGCTGGTGCCGCAATCTTCGCCTTCGGCATTCATCAGCACATAGCGCGAGGCGTTCCACAGCTTGTTACAGAAGTTGCGGTAGCCATCCAGGCGGTTCATATCGAACTTGATATCGCGCCCGGTGGTGGCTTGGGAAAGGAAGGTAAAGCGCAGTGCATCGGTACCGTGGGGCTCGATGCCGTCTTTGAACTCTTCTTTGGTCGCCTTGGCAATCGCCTTGGCCTTCTGGGGCTGCATCATGTTACCGGTGCGCTTTTCCAGCAGCGCGTCCAGGCTGATGCCGTCGATCAGGTCGATGGGGTCCAGCACGTTGCCCTTGGACTTGGACATCTTCTGGCCCTGGCCATCGCGCACCAGGCCATGGACGTAAACGGTCTTGAAGGGGACTTCACCGGTAAATTTCAGCGTCATCATGATCATCCGGGCGACCCAGAAGAAGATGATGTCGAAACCCGTCACCAGCACGCTGGAGGGGTGGAAGGTTTCCAACTCCGGCGTTTTCTCCGGCCAGCCGAGGGTGCCAAACGTCCATAGGCCCGAGCTGAACCAGGTGTCCAGGACGTCTTCGTCCTGGGTCAGGGCGACGTCAGCATCAAGACCATGCTTCTCGCGGGCTTCCTCTTCACTGCGAGCCACGTAAACATTGCCGTCGGCGTCGTACCAAGCCGGAATGCGGTGGCCCCACCACAGCTGGCGAGAAATACACCAGTCCTGTAGGTCGTGCATCCAGGCGAAGTACATGTTCTCGTAGTTCTTCGGCACGAACTGAATGTCGCCGTTCTCTACCGCTTCGATGGCGGGCTTGGCGAGGCTCTCCACGGCCACGAACCACTGATCAGTCAGCAGCGGCTCGATGACATCGCCGGAGCGGTCGCCGTAGGGCAGGGTGTTGTTGACGCTTTCCACTTGCTCCAGCAGGCCGAGGGCCTCCATATCGGCGACGATCTGCTTGCGCGCTTCGAAACGATCCAAGCCCGCGTATTTGGCCGGCAGGGTAGCGTCTTCATCGGGCTGCGGCTGACCTTTCAGGTCGAAAATTTCTGCCTGCTCAAGAATCGTCGCATCTTTGGTGAAGACGTTGATCAGCAGGTGGTTCTGGCGCTTGCCGACTTCGTAGTCGTTGAAGTCGTGGGCCGGGGTAATCTTCACACAGCCCGAACCTTTCTCCATATCGGCGTGCTCGTCCGCCACGATGGGAATACGGCGGCCTACCAGCGGCAGTTCGATGAACTTGCCTACCAAGGAGGCGTAGCGCGGGTCTTCTGGGTTGACCGCCACGCCGGTGTCACCCAACAGGGTTTCCGGGCGGGTGGTGGCGACCACTACGTAATCCTTGCCGTCGTCGGTCTTGACGCCGTCGGCCAGCGGGTAGCGGAAGTGCCAGAAGCTACCCTGCTGCTCCTTGTTTTCGACTTCCAGGTCGGAAATGGCGGTGTGCAGGGTGGGGTCCCAGTTCACCAGCCGCTTGCCGCGATAGATCAGGCCCTCTTCGTGCAGGCGCACGAAAACTTCTTGAACCGCTTTATAGAAGCCATCGTCCATGGTGAAGCGCTCACGGCTCCAGTCGACGCTGGCGCCCATGCGGCGCAGCTGTCGGGTAATGTGGCCGCCGGACTCTTCCTTCCACTCCCACACTTTTTCGATGAACGCCTCGCGGCCGAGGTCATGGCGGGTCTTGCCCTCTTCGGCTGCAATCTTGCGCTCCACCAGCATCTGCGTGGCGATACCGGCGTGGTCGGTGCCTACCTGCCACAGGGTGTTGTTGCCCTGCATCCGCTTCCAGCGCGTCAGGGTATCCATGATGGTGTCCTGGAACGCGTGGCCCATGTGCAGGCTGCCGGTGACGTTGGGCGGCGGAATCATGATCGAGAAGGGCTTGCCGCGGCCAGACGGCGCGAAGCGGTTATCGGCTTCCCAGCGTTCGTACCAGCGGGTTTCGATCTGTTCGGGTTGGTAGGTCTTTTCCATGGGGAGTCGGCTCACGGCTTGCAAAAAATGGTGGCAAGTATAGCGCGAACGCCCCGCGCTCGTCAGGGTTGTGTTGTGCGTAGGTGTGTTCGCAGATGCAATCCACGCATGGCTATCAGTCCAAGCACTGGCCCAGGCAGCAACCACCAAATCACCCAAGGCCCTTGGCTTGCCCATAGGGCTGTCACTAACGCGATGGAGGGAATCGTGAGGCCAAAGCCAATCGCATTCATCATGGCCAGCGCCGCGCCCAGCCGCTCGGGCGGCGCGCTGGCGGAGGCCAGGGCAGAGAACTGGGCCGAGTCGGCAATCACGCTCACGCCCCAAAGCGCGAGTAGCGCCAGTAGCAGCCAGGGGGAGAGGCCACCTAGCAGCGGATAGATAAGGCACAGGGTGCCAGATACCGCCAGCGCGATAAACGCGACCCGCGCGCTACCGATGCGTCGGCTCCACCAGCCGGCCCATACGCAGCCGGGAAGCCCCAAGGCGATGACCGCAAAGCTTAGCCACGGCTGCAGGCCCGGGGCTGCGCCTAAGCGTTCCAGCTCTCTGGCGACCAAAAAAGGCACCAGCGCCCAGAGGGCGTAAAGCTCCCAGCAGTGGCCGAAGTAGCCCAGCGCGGCGGCGCGGAAGTTCTTCTCTTTAAATGCGGCAAGCCCCGCCCAGGGTCGCCCGCCGTTGGCCTTAGCAGGCAGGTGTGGCCCCACGCCTAGCTTAAAAATCATCAGCGCTGCCAGAAGAGCAAGGGCAGAGGCCAACAGCAGTGGCCACTGCCAGGGAAGATGCAGGGTAAGCCCGCGCAGCAGGTGCGGCGAAGCAATGCCAAGGGTGAGCATGCCGACCAACCAGCCAAGCGCCGAGCCTGCATGAGTGGGTGTCCAGCTCACCACCAGCTTCATGCCCAGCGGATAAATGCCCGCCAGACAAAGCCCGACTAAAAAGCGTGCCACTGCCGCCAGCGTGACGCTTTCTGCCACGCCAATAAACGCTGCGTTAATCAGCGCGCCGAGTACAGCGGACATCGCAAACAGGTGGCTGGCACGTATGCGGTCGGCGAGGCCGGTAGTGGCAATCAGCAGCGTACCGGTAATAAACCCCGCCTGCACGGCAATGGTAAGCAGCCCCAGGTCGCTTTCACTTAGCCCCACGGCTTCTTGCAGCGCCAAGCCAACGCCATTAACGCTAAACCAGAGTGATGTGCCAAACAGTTGGGCGATAACGATGACCGCCAGCGGTGTGCGGGCTAACAGGGCATGAGAAAGCATGGGGTGTCTCATCCATTGAGTGGTTGTTTTACTACCCTAATTTATGCGGCACGACCTCATGCCCAAGCGCCTTGTAGCGCTGCCAGCAGGCGCGTTTAGCGACCAGCACATGTTGGTGTTGGTTGATGATCTCGGCAATCCGGGCGAAGTGCTCAATACCTTCGGGAATATCGGGGTGTAGGTTCAGCAGCGCCGTCTCTTCAGTGGGCACCGGTAGCTGCTGCCAGCCTAGTGTGATGGGCACACTGTCGGCTAGCTCGCTATCTTCCAATGCATGGGGCAGGTAAGCATCATCGCGGAACTGCCACAGCGCTTCGTCGGCCTGTTCGGCCAGCGCTTTGTCTTCGCAGTGCAGGTGCAGTCGGTACCCTTTGCGGTGGATCGTTTCGGCGAGCTTGCAGGCAAACTGTAAACGCGCTTCAAGGGTGGTATCGGGCAGAATATAAAAATCGATGCGTGCCATCGGTGGCTCCAGCGGGGTCAACGCGCTTGGCAGCCTGGCCGCCACGGTGAGTGGCGGCCAGGTGTTGAGTAACGCTAGAGGGTCATACCAAGCGGGTCAGCCAGCCGTATTTATCGTCGCTGCGGCCATACTGAAGGTCGAGCAGTGTCTTGCGAATGCGCTTGGCCACTTCGTTATTGCCATCGCCCTGCAGGCGAATACGCTCGTTTTCCGTGACCAGCTCGCCAACCGGGGTAATTACGGCGGCCGTACCGCAGGCGAAGACCTCGGTAATCTCGCCGGAGGCGGCACCTTCGCGCCACTCGTCGATGCTGATCGCGCGCTCTTCGGGGATGAGGCCCGCGTCTTTAGCCAGGGTCAGGACAGAGTTGCGGGTCACGCCTTCCAAGATGGTGTCGGTCAGGCGCGGTGTGACGATGCGGCCATCCTTGTAAACGAAGAACAGGTTCATGCCACCCAGCTCTTCGATCCACTTGTTTTCAGCAGCGTCCAGGAAGGCGACCTGGCTGCAACCGTTGGCAGCGGCTTCTTTTTGGGCGGCCAGCGAGGCGGCGTAGTTGCCACCGCACTTGGCAAAACCGGTACCGCCAGGGGCCGCGCGCTTGTAGTGTGAGGAGAGCCAAATAGAGACCGGCTCGATTCCGCCTTTGAAGTAGGCCGCCGCCGGGGATGCAATCACGTAGTAGTCGACTTCGTGAGCCGGACGCACGCCCAGAAACGCTTCCGAAGCGATCATGAACGGACGCAGGTAGAGGCTGCACTCGTCGGCTTCACTAGCCGGGGTGGGTACCCAGGCGTGGTCTTGGGCCAGCAGTGCTTTCAGCGAGCCGATGAAGTCGTCATCGGAAAGCTCGGGCAGCGCTAAACGGCGAGCGCTACGGCGAAAACGCTCGGCGTTTTTCTCTGGGCGGAAGGTCCAGATAGAGCCATCGGCATGGCGGTACGCCTTGATTCCCTCAAAAATTTCCTGGCCGTAGTGCAGCACCGAGGCGGCGGGGTCCAGGGTCAGCGGGCCGTAGGGGCGTACTTGGTGACCGTGCCAATCGGCATCGACGGTCCAGCGCACGTGGGCCATGTGGTCGGTGAAGTATTTACCAAATCCTGGGTTTTGCAGGATGTTGTCACGAATGTCATCGGCCGCCGGCTGGTTGGACGGCAAAATTTCAAAACGTGATTCAAGTTGAGCATCTGAAGCTGTGGGCACGGCGTGTTCTCTCCGCTAGAGCCAAGCCCCGAAGGGCATCTATTAAGCGTATCGTTTGGATAGCATGTGCCTGCTTGGCAGCGGCACACGCTCATACTTTCAGGTTTAACGGTTGCGTTAACGAAAGGCAACCATTGGTGGCCTGTTTGTGTGGTTAGGCGTCGCCATTTTCGACTTGGGCGTCGGCTTCACGGTCGATCAGGTATTGGGTCAGCAGACCCACCGGGCGGCCGGTGGCGCCTTTTTGTTTGCCCGAATGCCAAGCGGTGCCGGCAATATCCAGGTGCGCCCAGGGGAAGTGGTCGGCAAAGCGCGACAGGAAGCACGCGGCGGTAATCGTGCCCGCCGGACGACCGCCAATGTTGGCCAAATCGGCAAAGTTGGAGTCCAGCTGCTCCTGGTACTCATCCCATAGCGGCAGGTGCCACGCGCGGTCCCAGGCGGTTTCACCGGCATCCAACAGATCAAGCGCTAGGTCATCATCGTTGGAGAGCAGGCCGGTGGCGTGGTGGCCAAGGGCAATAATGGCCGCACCCGTTAAGGTGGCGATATCGACCACGCTGGCCGGGGTAAAGCGCTCGGCATAGGTGAGCGCGTCGCACAGCACCAGGCGGCCTTCGGCATCGGTGTTGAGCACTTCCACCGTCAGCCCTTTGAGCGTTTTGATAATATCGCCCGGCTTGGTGGCGGCGCCATCAGGCATGTTCTCGGCAGCGGCGACGATAAACACGGCGTTGAGCTTGGGTTTGATGGCCAGCACGGCTTTGACGGTGCCAAAGACGCTGGCGGCGCCGCCCATATCAAACTTCATCTCATCCATACCTTCGCCGGGCTTCAGCGAAATACCGCCGGTATCGAAGGTGATGCCTTTACCTACCAGTACATGGGGCGCTTCCTCTGGGGTTTCTGCCCCCTGATATTTCATCACGATGAGCCGTGTTGGCTCGACGCTGCCACGGCCTACTGACAGCAGTGAGTGAGCGCCCAGGGCCTCTAGCGCCTCTTCGTCTAGAATCTCAACGTCGAGCGCGCCTTGAGAATCGCGACCTAATGCTTCTGCCTGCTCGGCTAAGTAGCGCGGCGTGCACACATTGCCCGGTAGGTTGCCGAGCGTGCGGGTGAAATTAATGCCCTGGCCAATGGCGGTGCCTAAAGCAGCCCCTTGCATGGCGAGGGGAGCGTCGTTTGCATCGCTAACAATCAGCGTGAGCTTCGCCAAGCTGGGCGCTTTAGCGGGGGATGACTTGAATTGATCAAACCGGTAGATAGCGCGCTCGACGGCTTCCAGGGTTTTGCGGGCCTTCCAAGCAGCGTCGCGATCTGCCAGTGGCACATCAGTAAAGGTAGCGCAGGCTTCATCGATGGGAAGCTTGGTTAGGGCCGTCATCGCAGCGTCCAAGGCTTTAATAAACGCAGCCTCTTGGCATTTGTCACGCTCACCCAAGCCTACCAGCAGAATGCGGTCGGCCCCCAGACCCGGCGCGAAGGGCACCAATTGAGTGTTGCCCAGTACCGCATCAAAATCGCCACGTTCCAATAGCTGGCCGATTAATCGCTCGCTGGCGTCGTCTAATTTGGCGACAGCGGGCAGTAAATCACTACCTTTATAAACAGGGAGAACGAGGCAAGCCGTTTCGGCTTTGGCTGGGTTCGCGGTCTGAACGGAAAATTCCATGACGTCTCCAACAAGACAAGCAACGAGTGATTCGGGATAATGTCCCGTTATTTAGTGTTTGCTACCAGTTTGATTAGTGTACCCAAGCCATGGGCGCATTGCATGGCAACCTGCACCACTAGTCGGAGAGTGCGTTGATTTTATTTCGGTACTTAACTCGCGAAGTGTTACTGACGATGTCCGCTGTGGCGGGCATCCTGCTGCTGGTGATTATGGGCAGCCGCTTTATCCGCTACTTTTCAGATGCCGCCGAGGGCGATTTTCCCGTCACGATTCTAGGCAGCCTGATGGTTTTTCATTTGCCTGGGTTTATGGAGCTGATCCTGCCGCTGTCGTTTTTTTTAGGCATTTTGTTGGCCTATGGGCAGCTCTATATGAACAGCGAAATCACCGTCATGGTGGCCTGCGGTATGAGCCCCACTCGGCTTTTACGGGTAACCCTGCTGCCCGCAACAGTGGTCGCGGTATTGGTAGGGCTGTGTAGCCTGTGGCTAACCCCTGTCGGGGCGTTGCAAACTGAGGCCACATTAGAAGAGCAGCGCAGCCGTTTAGATGTCTCAGTGCTAGCGCCAGGGCGTTTCCAAGATTTTGGCGGCGGGCGCACAGCCTATATCACTGACTTCAATAGCGACGGCACGGAAATGCAGGAAGTGCTGGTGCACGAGCAGCCCATGGCGGGGGCAGAAAAAACGCATAGTTACATCACGCGCGCGGGGTCGGGCTATCAGGAAACGAACGTCGATACCGGCAGCCGTTTTCTCATTTTGGAAGACGGCGAACGCTACGGCGTAACGCCCGGACGCCAGGATGCCGAGCGTTTGACCTTCGAGCGCTATACGCTGCGGCTGGGGCTAAGCCGTGACCGGCAAGAGTTAAACTCGCTTGAGTATGCGACCACCACTGAGCTGTGGAACGACCCAGACCCACGAGCGCAGGCGCAGTTTCAGTGGCGGGCAGGCTTGCCGGTAATGGTATTTATTTTGGCGCTATTGGCCCAGCCGCTCTCTCGGGTGAATCCGCGTCAAGGACGCTTTGGCAAGCTACTTCCTGCGGTATTTCTTTACGTCGCCTATTTAAGCCTGTTGCTGGCAGCGGTGGATGCTATTGGCGGCGGATCTCTAGCGGTTGCCGTGGGTGTGTGGCCCGTGCATGGCCTGTTCTTAGGGCTTGGATTGCTGCTGCTGTGGCACTCGCAACGTAAAGGAGTGCGCTAATGCTGATCGCTATGGATCAAATGGATCGCTATATCGCCCGCAACGTGCTGGCAGCTATTGTGGTGGTGCAGTTTGTACTGCTGGGGTTGGATATCACCATTGCCTACATTGGTGATTTAGGCGACACCCAAGGCGACTATAGCGCACTAGACGTGCTGCTCTATTTAGGCATGCGGTTGCCCTGGCGCTTTTATCAGTATGCTCCAGTGGCGGTGCTGATTGGGGCACTCATTGGCCTGGGCAGTATGGCTTCCAGCAATGAACTTACGGTGATGCGTGCTGCCGGGCGTTCGCTGGCGCGGATTGTGTGGGGCGTGATGAAGCCCGTGCTGCTGGTTGTTGTGGTCGTGCTGCTGGTGGCAGAGTTCGTCAGCCCACGAACCGAGCAGTACGCCGAAGCCTGGCGCTTAGAGCAGCGCCAAGGTGAGGGAGCCATGCTCACCACCCGCAGCGGCTGGCAGTTTGAAGGCGATAGCGTTTACCGCTTTGGTGCCATTCGGGCGGATAACGTGGTACTGGATTTAACCCGCTACCGCTTTGATGAGCGCCGCTTGATCGAAGCTACTCATGCTAATCGCGCCTACTGGGACGAGGGCGCCTGGCTGCTTGAAGGTGTGACCACCACGCGCATTTTTGATAATCGCACTGAGTCGGAGTACCAGCCCAGTGCGGCTTGGGAAACGGCGCTCACACCGACCCAACTGGAGCGTTTGCTGCGGGATATTGAAAGCCAAGCGCCTAGCGAGCTGTGGGCGTACGCCAACTTCCTCCAAAGCCAAAACCTGCAGGCAGACCAGCCGCTGCTCTACTTCTGGCAGAAAGTGCTCATGCCCCTCACCATGGGGTCACTGGTACTGATTGCCGCCTCGTTTGTGTTTGGTCCGCTGCGTTCGGTGGCGGCGGGCACGCGGGTCTTTTATGGCGTAGTGACCGGTCTGGTGTTCAAGTACGTGCAGGATTTGCTCGCCCCGGCGTCGACCATCTTTGGCTTTTCCCCAGTCTGGGCGGTGCTAGTGCCGACTCTTGCCTGTGCCGCGGTGGGGATCTATTTCTTGCGCCGAAATGGCTAAAGGCCGCGCAGACGCACATCAGGAGAATAGAGCAGTGACGACGCGACGTTTTACCCAGTTGGATGACGTTTGGCCCGCCGGCATAGGTCGCCGATTGGGCGCCATGCTGTACGACGGTTTTTTGGTGATGGCCATCTGGATCGCCGTCACCGTGGCTCACTTGGCCTTTTTCCGCTTCGTGCTGGGCCAAACGGCAGAAGAGATCGGTACCACGGCCTTCGATATCTGGAGCCTGCGGCTCATGCTGCTGTTTTTCGTGACGCTGTTCTTCGTCTACTCCTGGCGCCGGGGAGGGATGACGCTCGGCATGCAAGCCTGGCGGCTGCGCGTACAAACCCTGGATGGTCACGCGATTACCTTAAAGCAGAGCCTGATTCGCTGCGCGACGGCCTGGCTGTCCTTGGCGGCCTTCGGTATCGGCTATTGGTGGGTGCTGTTCGATGGGCAGCGTAGAAGCTGGCCAGACATCGCCTCCAAGACTGAAACCGTGGTGCTGCCGAAAAAATAATTTTCAGCAGCTGGAGAGAAAATATTTGTTCAGCCAGTAGGTTAGCGAAAACTTTAGTTGCCTTAAGGCGAATCGATACTAAAGAACAACGTTTTTTACTTGAAAAGATGTATGCGAATCATTTACATTCACCTCATGATTTTTATGAGGTGTTGCCATGTACGTATGTGTGTGCAAGGGAGTAACCGACCACCAGATTCGCCAACAGGTTAGCGACGGAGCGCGCAGCTGGCGAGAAGTACGCGAAGCCACTGGCTGCGGCACTCAGTGCGGCAAGTGCGCTTGCTTTGCCAAGTCGCTCACCCGTGAGGCCGTTCAAGCTGCTCGCTTAGAGTCTGATATGAGTCTTGCTTACGCCGTATGACGCGAATCACTCTTGTTAGGCTTATCGTTAGCAAATAATTGATTTATTTGAAATTTTTTCTTTCCTGTCTATGCTCCCAACATCGTTGGGAGTAAGCCTTTTAATGGCCTATACTCCTTAGTTAATGTAATGGTACCTTTGAAAAACAGTACGCTTCAGTACTGTCCGATAAGACTTGTACGCTAAAAAAAGGTGATGGCATGAAAGGTGATCCGAAGGTTATTCAGCATCTCAATATCGCACTGGGCAACGAGCTAGTCGCTATCAACCAGTACTTCCTGCATGCCAAGATGTACAAAGACTGGGGCCTGAAAGTGCTGGCTAAGTGGGAGTACGATGAGTCCATTGAAGAGATGCAGCACGCTGACAAGCTGATCGAGCGCATCCTGTTCCTGGAAGGCATCCCCAACCTGCAAGACCTCGGCAAGCTGCACATCGGTGAAAACGTCAAAGAGATGCTCGAGTGTGATTTGAAGATCGAGCATGACGGCCGCAACGACTACATCGAAGCCATTACCTACTGCGAAAGCGTGAAAGATTACGTGACGCGCGATCTGCTGCGTGACCTGCTGGCCGATGAAGAGGGTCATATCGACCACATCGAAACGCAGCTAAAACTGATCGAGCAAGTGGGTATCCAGAACTATCTGCAAAAACATATGGCACTGGCCACTGACGAAGAATAAGACTTCGTCCGCTGGCAGTAGGCGATTAAGCGCCGAGCGCTAGCTAATACAAAACGGGCAGCCCCTTGGGGCTGCCCGTTTTGCATTTCAATGCAAAGTGTTGACCTGATATTTACCGACTGCTAGTGGCCAGCGTAGCGTCTTGATCCAGCGCACCAGGCACCGGCTCATCCACGCTAAAGGTGGCGCGGCTCAGGCGACGTACCCGCTTCATAAACAGCGCGATGCACACCAGCGTACCGCACGCGGCAACCACGTAGCTGACCTGCAGCGGCAGGTTGAAGCCAATGGGGGCGTAGGCGAGGTAGGTGAACGTTGCCATGGTCATGAAGACCGCCGGAATGGAGGTGATCAGGTAGGGCTTGCGTGAGAGTACCAGGTACATCGTCGCGGTCCACAGGGCGATGACGGCGGTGGTCTGGTTGGCCCAGGAGAAGTAGCGCCACAGCAGCGTGAAGTCCATGTGGGTGAGCGCGTAAGACGCCACAAACAGCGGCAGCGCAATCAGAATGCGCTTAACGATAGGCTTCTGCTCTACTTTTAAATAGTCGGCAATGATCATGCGCGCACTGCGGAAGGCGGTGTCGCCGGACGTGATGGGCAGCACAATGACACCCAGCACGGCCAGGGTGCCACCAACGGCGCCCAGCATGGTGGTAGAGACTTCGCTCACAACAGCGGCAGGGCCGCCTGCTGCCAATACATCGGAAAGCGACTGTTCACCTTGGAACAGGCTCATGGCCGCCGCTGCCCAAATCATGGCAATCACGCCTTCGGCGATCATCATGCCGTAGAAAATCTTGCGGCCGTTGGTTTCGTTTTCAGTAGTGCGCGAAATGATTGGCGTCTGTGTGGCGTGGAAGCCGGACAGCGCACCGCAGGAGATGGTCAGGAACAGCAGCGGGAAGATCGGTGCGTTATCCGGGTGCATGTTCTGGAACGAGAGCTCCGGGATAGGCGCGCCGGTTACCACCAAGCCAATGCCGATGCCAGCGGCGCTGAACAGCAAAAGCGCGCCGAAGTAGGGGTAAATACGCCCAATCACTTTATCAATCGGCAGCAGCGTGGCAATCAGGTAGTAGGCAAAAATCGCCAGGATGATAAGCGTCAGCGACAGCGATGTCATGTTAGCGAGCAGGGCCGCCGGAGAGGTAACGAACACGGTGCCGACCAATAGCAGCAGCAAAATCGCAAAGCCATTCACCACGTGCTTCATCGTTTTGCCCAGGAATTTGCCCGCCAACTGGGGCAGGTGAGCGCCGTGGTTACGGATGGAGATCATGCCGGTTAGGTAGTCGTGAACCGCGCCTGCAAAAATACAGCCAATCACGATCCACACAAACGCCACCGGACCATAGAGAGCACCCAGGATAGGGCCGAAAATTGGGCCTACACCGGCAATGTTAAGCAACTGGATAAGCGAGTTGCGCGTGGTATTCATCGGCACATAGTCGATGTCGTCGCGCATACTGAACGCCGGTGTTTGACGCTTACGATCGGCGACAAACACGCGCTCGACGAACTTGCCGTAGGTAAAGTAACCCACGACTAATAGCACTATCGAGAAAATGAACGTAATCATAGAAAGCACTCAACTGGTCAGGGAGGGTGTCAAGCGAACGGCTAGGCAGCAAGCCACGCTTATTTAGCCGGGGTGAATGTACAGAGACGTACCGGTTAGTGCTTTACGACTTTAGTGGTCTGCGACTTTAGTGGCTGATTAACAAAGAAAAACGGGCAACCGTTTGGCTGCCCGAAGTGAAAATGCCATCAAATTGAGGGTTAAGAGGAGACAACGCCGCAAGCCATGCGGGCGCCGCCACCGCCCAGGTGGGGTTCATCAGCGTAGGTGTCGCCACCGGCGTGAATCATCAGGCTGCGGCCCGGCATATCTTCCATACTGAGGCGTGGCGCCAGTACCGGCAGATTGGCTTCGCCATCGTCATTGACGGTGAGTACAGGTAGGTCGCCCAAGTGGCCGTCACCGTAGGGGCCTTGGTGGGTGCCCGCCTCTTCTGGGTCGTAGTGGCCGCCAGCTGACAGCGCGGCGGTCATTTCGCCGCTGTCGTTCTCGGCGGGCTCACAGCTGGCATTTTGATGGACGTGAAAGCCGTAAACCCCCGGCTCTAAACCGGTGAGCGAAGGGGTGAGCAGCACGCCATGCTCGGTATGCTCAACGGCCACTGTGCCGATGGACTCCTCCACACCGTCGGCGCTGACCTTATGTATTTCAACATTAAGCGGTTCATTGGCCTGTACCGTGGTGGCCAGCAGCACACCCGCCGCGATACCGGTAAGGGGTAGTGAATAGCGCATAATAATTGCTCCTTTCCTTTTCCGTGGAAGCCCTCACAAAGGGCGCTCTTTAACAGTAGTTGGCCTACCGCTACTCTGCCAATGGCGACGAAATCTCCGCCTAGCGTGCTGGCAACGGATGACATGAGCGCGCCAAGCCGCGACAATAGCCCGCGATTCCACATCTCTGTTTTATGTCCCTGTTTCATGTTTCTGTTTCATGTCCAAATGCTCTGCCTATGTATCAAGGAGTTCCATGCAGCCACTTAACATCCTTTATCAGGATGAGCATCTTGTAGCGGTGCATAAGCCGTCAGGCCTGTTAGTGCACCGCTCAGCGCTGGCGCGTGGGGAAACTGAGTTCCTGCTTCAGCGCCTGCGCGACCAGCTCGGCAAGCGGGTCTACCCGGTGCACCGGCTGGACCGGCCTACCTCCGGCGTGATGGTGTTTGGTCTCTCCTCTGAGGTGGCCGCCCTGCTCAGCGAGGGCTTTAGCGAACGTCAAGTGGAGAAGCGCTACCTCGCGGTAGTGCGCGGCAAAGCGCCGGAGCAGGAGCGGTTGGATTACCCGTTACGGGAGGAGGACGGCACGCGCCCCAAGGCGGAAATGCCCGCCATGCCCGCGATGACCGACATTCGCCGCCTGGACAGCGTCGAGCTACCCGTGCAGGTAGACCGCTACCCGGTGGCGCGCTATTCCCTGGTAGAAGCACGGCCGCTGACCGGGCGACGGCACCAAATTCGCCGCCACTTATCCCGCCGCGGCTACCCGATCATTGGCGACGCCAAGCACGGCAAAAGTGTCCACAACCGCTTTTTTGCCGAGCAGCTGGCCGCCCCGCGGCTGCTGCTCGCCGCGACCTATTTAGCGTTTGATCACCCGCTGCTGGATAAGCGCATTCAGCTTAGCTGCGCCGTGGATGAGACGATGAAAAATCTGTTCGAGCAGTTTGGCTGGCAGGGGCATTTACCGCTAGATAGCGTGCGAACGCCGCCCATTGCCACGCCTTCTGCCCTGCAAGCACTGTGAGCCAGCCCATGTCATTGAATGAATCCACGGCGTCTTCTAGCGATTATGACTTCCGCTTTGGCGGTATTCGACGCCTCTACGGCCAGCGTGCGGCGCAGGCATTTCGCCGTGCCCATGTGGTGGTAGTCGGCGTTGGCGGCGTGGGTAGCTGGACGGTCGAGGCGCTCGCCCGCTCGGGCATCGGCAAGCTTACGCTGATCGATCTGGACGACGTGTGTGTCTCCAACGTTAACCGCCAGCTCCACGCGTTGGATGGCACGATTGGCCAGCCCAAAGTAGGTGTGCTGGCCGAGCGCTGCCGCCTGATTGCCCCAGAGATCGAGATCATCGCGGATACCGGCTTCGTCACGCCCACCAACCTGGCCGAGCGCATTCCTGAGGATGCCGACCATGTAGTGGATGCCATTGATAGCGTGATTGCCAAAGCGGCGCTAATCGCCTGGTGCAAGCGACGCAAAATCCCGATTACCGTCACCGGCGCAGCGGGCGGGCAGACCGACCCCACGCGCATTCAAGTGGCGGACTTGACCCGCACCGAGCACGACCCACTGCTCTCCAAAGTGCGCTCAAGATTACGCCGGGATTACGGCTTCTCCCGCAATCCTAAGCGGCGCTTCTCGGTGGAGTGCGTCTACTCCGACGAGCAGCTGGTCTACCCCAGTGCCGACGGCGAAGTGTGCCTGCAAAAGCCCGGCAGCAACGAGGCTACACGGCTGGACTGCGCTTCCGGCTTTGGCGCGGCGACGTTTCTAACCGGCACCTTTGGCTTCGTGGCCGCTTCCAAAGTGCTGGAGCGCCTCGCCAAAAAAGCGAATCAGCCCGCCGCCACTCAAGCCATCCAAGAGGAAAACGAATGACCACTCCCGTTCCCGGTATTTACCGCCACTACAAAGGCAGCCTGTACGAAGTAATGGGCACCGCCCAGCACAGCGAAAGCGAAGAGCCGCTAGTGGTCTATCGCGCGCTCTACGGCGGCTACGGCCTCTGGGTGCGCCCGCTAGCGATGTTCATGGAGAGCGTGACGAAAGAGGGGAGCACCCAGCCGCGCTTTGCGTTGGAGAAGGCGTTTTAGCCCGTATCGATTGCGCCACTAGTACTCTTATGGATTGCCGCCCCCTGTTGTCAGGGAGGCGGAATTTTTGTGGTGGTGATTGCTTATATTCCATAATCAGCTATCTTTATAACGATAATTGGCGCGTAGGCGTCAAGCATACATACTCACGTATCTAGCAGCCTGTCGGTCTTTCCGTTGCACCGTGAGATACTGACCACCGTCATCGCCGAGCTGAGAAGATCGCCATGAGCCGCTTCATCCCTGTGGATCGCCAGACCGATTACCTGCTGCCGCCTTCGGTAGACGAGTGGTTGC